>NZ_LWGH01000276.1:0-14655 GCF_001635395.1 Sulfitobacter sp. HI0129
CTGACACCCACGTCGAGACCTTCGAACACACTGGACATGAAGCTGACCGGCATGAGGTCGGTTGCCGGGGTGCGCAGCCACGTGGTGACAAACCCGTCGGCGACCTCGGACCCGATGGTGATCGAGGCGTCGAGGTAGGCGAGACGGGCGAGGACGTAATCCTCAACCTCTTTCAGGTCCTGCAGCCGACCGAGGGAAAAGGCCCGGTTGCCGTCCTGAATGACGCGCAATATCTGGGATTCATTGAAGAACACCATCGATACATTGATGATGAAGCCAAGCAGAATCATGAACATCGGCAGCCAGATCACCGTTTCGATCGTGGCGCTGCCGTCCTCGTTCCGGCAAAAATGCCGACACTTCGTTGTCCAGCGATGTAACGCCCTGAACTTGGCGGGCTGACCAGTACACATTGTCCGAATCCTTCATGGCGGACTTCAGGCTTCGAACTTCCTTCATGAATCGTTCGAATCTGTGGCGGGATCGCGATGTTTTGAAGGAAGTTCCATCGCAGGGTCGCGACAATCCGGGGCGATTATCAAAAAAATCTGAACACATCTGCTGGGATAGCCGCCGTGGCTTTCCGGGGCGCATCCCCTAGACTCGGGTGTCATGCAATCAAGTGAGGAACCTTCATGTCAGCCCGCTATTATTCCCCGAAGGGTGGCCATCCCGGTCAGGACCAGCTGCTCACGGATCGCGCGATTTTCACGGATGCCTATGCAGTGATCCCGAAAGGAACGATGCGCGATATCGTCACCAGTTTTGTGCCCTTCTGGGAAGATACGCGGCTGTGGGTTCTGGCCCGCCCCCTGAGCGGTTTTGCGGAAACCTTCTCGCAATACATCATGGAGGTCGCCCCCGGCGGCGGGTCGGACCGGGCGGAGACCGATCCGGCGGCACAGGGCGTCCTGTTCATCGTCGAGGGGGTCGCCACGCTCAGCGTCGGGGGGCAGACGCATGAGTTGCAGCCGGGCGGCTATGCCTATCTGCCGCCGCGCTCTGGCTGGACACTGCGCAACGGGGGCGGCGAGATGCTGCGCTTTCATTGGATCCGCAAGGCCTATGTAGAGGTCGAAGGCCTCGATCAGCCCGATGTCGTCATCGCGAACGAGCAGGACATCGCGCCCACGGTGATGCCCGATACCAACGGCGCCTGGGCCACGACGCGGTTCGTCGATCCTGCCGATCTGCGCCATGACATGCATGTCACCATCGTGACCTTCGAGCCGGGTGGCGTCATTCCGTTTCTCGAAACCCATGTGATGGAGCACGGGCTCTACGTGCTCGAAGGCAAGGCGGTCTACCGGCTCAACAACGATTGGGTCGAAGTGGAGGCCGGTGATTACATGTGGCTGCGCGCCTTTTGCCCGCAGGCCTGTTATGCCGGGGGGCCGGGGCGGTTCCGCTACCTGCTCTACAAGGATGTGAACCGCCAGATGCCGTTGCGGCCGCTGACCTAGCCGTCCTGCCGGCTGGGCGCACCGCCGATGGCCGCCGATACACCTTTTGCGGCGGCCACGACGGCGAGGCTGAGGGTCTTCACCTGTTCCGGCCCGATCCGCGACGTGGGGCCCGAGACGGAGATACCGGCAATGGCCTCGCCATGGACATCGAAGATCGGCGCGGCGATGCAGCGCATGCCCAGATTGCGCTCCTGCCCGTCGATGGCGTAGCCGCGTCTGCGGACCTCTTCCAGATCGGCGAGCAGCAGGGCGGGTTCCGTCAGGGTATATTCGGTAAAGCGTTCCAACGGTGCGGCGGCGAGAAGCTTCGCGCGCCGTTCGGCGCCCATTTCGGCCATCAGCGCCTTGCCAATGCCCGAGGCATGGAGCCGCGACAACGTACCGGGGGGAAAGAAGGCGCGGATATTGGCGTGGGTTTCGACCTGGCTGACGAAGAGCACCTGACCGTTCTGTTCGATCCCGAGGTTCGCGGTTTCGCCCGTGTCTTCCATCAGGTGCCGCAGGAAGGGTCGTGCGCGTTCCACCAGGGTGGTGCGTCTGAGAAACCGGGAACCGATGACGAAGGCGCGGGGACCGACATGCCAGACCTGATCGGTCTGGTCGAATTCCACCAGCCCCTTGCCTTCCAGCGTCACGAGCACGCGGTAGACCGTCGCCGGGGACTGGTCGAGTTCATGCGCCAGCACGGTCAATGCCTTGCCGGCGGGCGCCTCGCTCAGAAACTCGAAAATCGCCAGCGCGCGGTCGAGGGACTTGATGGTGTTCTGGGCGGTCTTGTCGTCCCAGTCCCGGGGCCTGCCGCGCGATTTGCGGGCCTCCTGAAAGGTATTCTTCGGCAAAACCATAAGATGCATTCCGAAACAAATGAAAGAGCCTCTCATCATATGAAAAATGTAAGGTGCTGACAATGCGTCATTTTTCCCAGTGCGTGCAAAATGAAAAATAGTTTTAAAAAAGTATCGCCGTTGCGGCGGGGTCGGTAAATTCTCCTCAACATCCAGAGAAGGAGATGATCATGAGCTTTCAGAACCCTGTCTTCATTCCCGGCCCCACCAACATGCCGGAAGCCCTGCGGCAGGCCTGCGACATGCCGACGATCGATCACCGCTCGCCCGTTTTCGGTAAGATCCTGCATCCCTGCCTCGATGGTGTCCGCACGGTTCTGAAGTCCGACAGCGCCCGCATCTTCATCTTTCCCTCCACCGGGACCGGCGGGTGGGAAACGGCGCTCTCCAACACGCTGAGCAAGGGGGACGGGGTTCTGGCGGCGCGCAACGGTATGTTCAGCCACCGCTGGATCGACATGTGCCAGCGCCATGGTCTGGATGTGCAGATCGTCGAAACCCCCTGGGGACACGGCCTGCCCGCCGACAGATACGAGGAAATCCTGAAGGCCGACAAGGACCACAAGATCAAGGTGGTGCTCGCCACGCATAACGAGACCGCGACCGGCGTGAAATCCGACATCGCCGCCGTACGCCGTGCGCTGGATGCCGCGGGCCATCCGGCCATGCTCTTCGTGGACGGGGTGAGTTCCATCGCCTCGATGGACTTCCGGTTTGACGAATGGGGCGTGGATGTCGCCGTGACCGGCAGCCAGAAGGGGTTCATGCTGCCTGCGGGACTCGCCATTCTGGGGTTTTCCGACAAGGCGATGAAGGCCACCGAAAGCGCCACGCTGCCGCGCACCTTTTTCGACATCCGCGACATGCAGAAAGGCTATGACGCCAACGCCTTCCCCTATACGCCCCCCGTGGGGCTGATGAACGGGCTTAAACTGTCGCTCGACATGCTGCTGACCGAAGGGTTGGAGAACGTCTTTGCCCGCCATCACCGCATCGCCGAAGGGGTGCGCCGCGCCGTGGATGCATGGGGGCTCGACCTCTGCGCCGCCTCGGCTGACGTCTATTCCGACACGGTGAGCGCCGTCCGCACGCCCGAGGGGTTCAATGCAACCGATATCGTGAGTGTCGCGGCAAAGGACTACGGCATGGCCTTCGGCGTCGGGCTGGGCGAGGTCGCGGGCAAGGTGTTCCGCATCGGGCATCTGGGGATGCTGACGGATGCGATGATGCTGTCGGGTCTCGCCACCGCCGAAATGGTGATGGGCGACCTCGGGCTCGAGGTTGAGCTGGGTTCGGGCGTGGCCGCGGCGCAGGATTTCTACCGCCACGGCAACAGCTCCGGCAGGAAGGCGGCGGCGTGATGAGGGACGAGATGTATATCCCCAGCTATCAGGACATGCTGGACGCGCATGAGCGGATCAAGCCCCATATCCGGCGCACCGCGGTCCGGACATCGGCCTATCTCAACGAATTGACCGGGGCCGAGCTGTTCTTCAAATGCGAGAACTTTCAGGAGCCGGGGGCCTTCAAGGTGCGAGGCGCCTCGAACGCGGTGTTCGGGCTGGATGACGAACAGGCCCGGTTGGGCGTAGCGACCCATTCCAGCGGCAACCACGCCTCCTGCCTCAGCTATGCGGCCATGCTGCGGGGCATCCCCTGCAACGTGGTCATGCCGCGCACCGCACCGCAGGCCAAGAAGGATACCGTCGCCCGCTATGGCGGCAAGATCACCGAATGCGAGCCTTCGACGTCATCGCGCGAGGAGACATTCGCCAAGGTGCAGGCGGAAACCGGCGGCGATTTCGTGCATCCCTACAACGATCCGCGCGTGATCGCGGGGCAGGGGACCTGCGCGCGCGAATTCATGGAGCAGACGGACGGGCTCGATATGGTCGTGGCGCCCATCGGCGGGGGGGGCATGATCTCGGGCACCTGCCTGACGCTTTCGAACATGGCGCCAGAGGTGCAGATTATCGCCGCCGAGCCGGAACAGGCGGATGACGCCTATCGCAGCTTCAAGGCGGGGCATATCATTGCTGACGATGCACCCAAGACCATCGCGGACGGGTTGCTCGTGCCGCTCAAGGACCTGACGTGGCACTTTGTTTCGAACCACGTCACGGACATCTTCACCGTCTCCGAAGAGGAGATCATCGATGCGATGAAGCTGTCATGGAAGCACCTGCGCGTGGTGGCCGAGGCGAGTTCCTCGGTGCCGCTGGCGACGATCCTCAAGAACAGGGACCGGTTCGCGGGCAAGCGGGTCGGTGTGATCATTACCGGCGGCAATGTCGACCTCGACAAGCTGCCGTGGATTTGACCGAGGGCATTGGCCCCTCTGAACAACTGGAAGGATAGACAGATGAAAGACGTGAATTTCGATGACCTCGACGTCGGTTTCGACGCCCCCGCCGTGCCGGGGATGGACGAGGCGGACATCCAGACGCCCTGCCTGATCCTCGATCTGGACGCGCTGGAGCGCAACATCAAGAAGATGGGCGACTACGCCAAGGCGCATGGGATGCGCCACCGTGCCCATGGGAAGATGCATAAATCGGTCGACGTGCTGAAGCTGCAGATGGAACTGGGCGGCGCCGTCGGCGTCTGCTGTCAGAAGGTGAGCGAGGCAGAGGTTTTCGCGCGCGAGGGCATCAAGGAGATCCTCGTTTCCAACCAGGTGCGCGACCCGGCCAAAATCGACCGTCTGGCGCAGCTGCCCAAACTGAGCGGCGGCGAAGTCATCGTCTGCGTCGACGATATCGACAACGTCGCGGACCTGTCGGAAGCGGCGCAGAAACACGGCACCGACCTCGGCGTCTTTGTCGAGATCGACTGCGGCGCGGGCCGCTGCGGCGTGACCACCACCGATGCGGTGGTCGAGATCGCCAAGGCCGTGCGCGACGCCGACAACCTGACTTTCCGCGGTATCCAGGCCTATCAGGGCGCGATGCAGCACATCGACAGCTTCGACGAGCGCAAGGCGAAGCTCGACGCCGCGATCAAGCAGGTGAGCGATGCGGTCGAGGCGCTGAAAGCCGAAGGCATCGAGACCGATCTCGTCTCCGGCGGGGGTACGGGCTCTTACTATTTCGAGAGCAATTCAGGTGTTTATAACGAGCTTCAGTGCGGCTCCTACGCTTTCATGGACGCCGATTACGGTCGTATCCTCGACGAGGACGGCAACCGGATCGACGCGGGCGAATGGGAAAACGCTTTCTTCATCCTGACCAGCGTCATGAGCCACGCCAAGGCGGACAAGGCCATCGTCGACGCAGGGCTTAAGGCGCAATCGGTGGATAGCGGTCTGCCCGTGATCCACGGGCGCGACGACGTGGAATACATCAAGTGTTCGGACGAGCACGGCGTCGTTTCCGACCCCAAGGGCGTGCTGAAGGTCAACGACAAGCTGCGCCTGATCCCCGGTCACTGCGACCCGACGGCCAATGTCCATGACTGGTACGTCGGCGTCCGGGGCGGAAAGGTCGAAACGCTGTGGCCGGTGTCGGCCCGGGGCAAGGCCTACTGACGGGCCATCCAAAACGGTCTTTCGGGCGGGGAGGCCCGGAAGACCGCGAGCATCTACCATATCGCTCATCAAGGAGGAGATCGAAATGACCACGATAGACACGCATCACGTCGCCCATGGCGGCACGTTGGATCCCGAAGGCCACAACACGCTGAACCCTGTCGGCCCCGAGGAAAAGACCTGGGGCTGGTTCGCCATCTTCAACATCTGGGCGAATGACGTCCAATCGCTCTTTGGCTATTCGCTGGTGGCATCGCTGTTCATTTCCTTCGGGGTCGGCGGCTGGACCGCCTTTGCGGCGCTCATCACCGCCGGCCTTTTCGTCATGTGGATGGTGAACCTTTCGGGCGCCGCGGGCGAGAAATACGGTATTCCCTATCCCGTCTTTGCCCGCGCGAGCCTTGGCACCCAGGGCGCGAAACTGCCCGCCGTGCTGCGGGCGACGGTCGCCGTTTTCTGGTACGGCGTTCAGGTTTACTTTGCCTCAACCGCGCTGGCGCTGCTGATCCGGTCGCTCACCGGGGCGACAGGCGGGGCCGAGATCCTCGGGCTGACCGGGATTGACTGGCTTTCCTTCGTGATCGTCTGGGCGTTTCATATCTTCATCTTCTGGCGCGGCATGGGCTGGGTGGAAACCTTTCTGAACATTGCCGGGCCCTTCGTCTATTTGGTGATGATCGGTCTTGTCATCGTGCTGTGGCAGCGGGCGGACGGCCAGCTTCTGTCGGCCACGGCGACGATCTTTGCCAACCCCGAAGGCACATTCGCAAACGAGTTCCGGGGCTTCATTGCCATCGTCGGAACCATGGTGGCCTATTTCGCCGCCGTGATGATCAACTTCTCGGACTTCTCGCGCTACGCCAAGGACAAGGCGACGATGAAGCTCGGCAATCTCGCCGGTCTGCCGTTCAACATGATCCTGTTCTCCGCACTGGCGCTGCTGACCACTGCGGGCGCGGCGGTTGTCTTCGGAGAGGCGATCATCAACCCGACCGAGATCGTGGAGCGCACCGACAGCGTACTGCTGGGCGTCATCGCGGCCATCACGTTCTTTGCCGCCACGGTCGGTATCAACCTCGTCGCCAACTTCATTCCGGCGGTCAACGGCATTGCCAACCTCGCGCCCGACCGCATCAGCTTCCGCGCGGCCGGGCTGATCACCTCGGTCTTCGCGCTGGTGATCGGCGGTCTCTGGACCAGCTTCATCAGCCAGTTTGGCATTAGCGGCTTCGTCAACACGCTGGGTGCTACGCTTGCGCCGATCTTCGGGATCATGATCGTCGACTATTACTGGCACCGGAACGAGGAGTTGATCGAAGACGACCTCTACAACATGGAGGGCGGTGCCTATCACTATGAAAACGGCTGGAACACCGCGGCGGTCAAGGCATTCGCCATCGCCGCGATCTTCTCTGTCGCGACCGTCTGGGTGCCGTGGTTCGGCTTCCTTTCGGGCTACAACTGGGTCATCGGTGCGATCCTTGGCGGCGTCATCTACAACGCCATGGCCAGGAACCGCCGCGCGGCCTGATCCCTTCCCGGCGCGCGCCCGCGAGGATGCGCGCCGGTCCCTTTTTTTGCAAAATACCGGAGTTCCCATGCTGATCGTACCCGAACGTGAAATCGCCGATCTGATGACCCCCGAGGCCGCCTTTGACGCGGTGGAGCGGGTCTTTGCCGCCATGGCGGCGGGCGACGCCTACAACTTCCCCGTCGTGCGCGAGGCCATCGGCCATGAAGATGCGCTTTACGGGTTCAAGGGCGGGTTCGACAAGGCGGGGCTGACGCTGGGGCTGAAGGCCGGGGGGTATTGGCCCAACAACCTTGAAAAGCACGATATCATCAATCACCAGTCCACCGTCTTTCTGTTCGATCCCGATACCGGCAAGGCAAAGGCGATGGTGGGGGGTAACCTGCTGACCGCGCTGCGCACGGCGGCCGCATCATCGGTGTCGATCAAGCATCTCGCGCGCAAGGACGCCAAGGTGCTCGGGATGATCGGGGCGGGTCATCAGGCGACCTTCCAGCTGCGCGCGGCGCTCAAGCAGCGCGACTTCGAGAAGGTGATCGGCTGGAACTACCACCCCGACATGCTGCCCAACATCGAGAAGATCGCGACCGAGGCGGGCGTGCCCTTCGAGGCGGTCGAACTTGAGGGGATGCAGGAGGCCGATGTCATCATCTCCATCACCTCGGCCTTCGCGCCTTCGCTGATGGCCGATCATGTCTCGCCCGGCACGCATCTTGCCTGCATGGGAACCGATACCAAGGGCAAGCAGGAGGTCGAGGCCGCCCTGCTGGCGCGCGCAACCGTCTTTACTGACGAGGTCGCGCAATCCATTTCCATCGGCGAGGCGCAGCATGCCGTGGCCGAGGGGCTGATCAAGGAAAGCGATGTGCACCAGATCGGCGCCGTGATCAACGGCACCCACCCGGGCCGCGGATCGGAAGAGGAGATCACCTTTTTCGACGGCACCGGCGTGGGCCTGCAGGATCTCGCCGTCGCTGCCGCCGTGGTGGACCTGGCTGTGGAGCAGGGGATCGCCATCGAGGTCGATTTCTGATGCCTGCCCACCGGTTGGAAGACGGATGGCGGGGCGTTCCGACGCAGCTGGCGTGAGGCGCAGACCATGCGTGTCGTGATCAATGGCTTCGGGCGCATCGGGCGCACCATTCTGCGCCAGATCGTCACCTCGCCCCGGCATTCGGATATCGAAGTCGCCCTGATCAACGACATCGCACCGCTGGAGACCTGCGCCTATCTACTGAAATACGACAGCGCCTTCGGGCCGCTGCCCCTCTCGGTGGAAACGCGCGGGCAGGGGATCGTCATCGGAGGGTCCTTCATTCGCTTCACCACCTCGGGCGACATTTCCGGCGAGGATCTCTCGGGGGTCGATGTGGTGTTGGAATGTACCGGGCGGATCGGCACGCGGGCCCGGGCGGAGCATGGGGTGCAGGCCGGGGCACGGGCGGTCCTGATCTCCGGCCCGTCGGAACATGCGGATGCGACCGTCGTCATGGGCGCGAATGATGCAGCGTTGAAGGACGCCGCGATCGTTTCGAATTCTTCCTGCACCACCAATGCCATCGCGCCGCTGCTCAGGGCGCTGGATGCGGGGCCGGGCATCATCCGTGCCCATGTGACGACGATCCATTGCTACACCGGCAGCCAGCCGATGGTGGACGCGCCGCGCGGCGATCTTGCGCGCAGCCGGGCCGGGGCGGAATCCATGGTGCCCACCACCACGAGTGCCGCCCGTGAAATCGGACAGGTGGTGCCGCGTCTCGGTGCGCGGACCAGCGTGGCCGCCGTGCGCGTGCCGTCCCTCAGCGTGTCGGCCATTGATGCCACGCTGCAACTGGAAACGCCGCTGGATCATGTGGCGGAATATCTGCGGGCGCTGGCCGTGGGGTCCGACGTGATCGGCGCCACCGACGATCCATGCGTGTCGCGGGACATGCGCATGCGCCCGGAATCGCTGGTCCTTGCCCTGCCGGAGACCATGGCGGTCGGGGACAGCCAGATCCGGCTTTTCGGCTGGTACGACAACGAATGGGGCTATTCCGCGCGGATGATCGACATGGCGCGGCGGATGGCCGGCCGGCCAAGGGCATAGGGGGCCTGCGGCTCGCGGTTATGCGGGCCAGTGCCGGTAGATCAGAGCAGGCGCGCGAAGAAGACGATGCTCATCCCGAAGCCGATGGCGGCGATCAGCAGGCGCAGGGCGCGCGGCGGCATCATCCGCGCAAGCGGTGCCCCTGCATAGCCCCCCGCGGTGGAGGCGAGCATCATCACCAGCGCCTGCGGCCATTCGATCAGCCCCGCCAATGCGAAGGTGGCGACCGAAATGCCCGAGAGCGCAAAGGACAGCCCGCTTTTCAGCCCGTTCATCTGGTGCAGGTTCGTCATCCCCCAGAGCGCGAAAAGCGCCAGCAGCACAATGCCCAGCCCGCCGTTGAAATAGCCGCCATAGACGCTGACCAGAAACAGCCCGGCACTGCCCTGCGGCGTGATGCTGCGCGCCCGGGAGGCTGCCCAGTCGCGGATTTGTGCACCGAACAGAAAGACACAGGTGGCGGCCAGCAAGAGGAAGGGCACCACGATGGAAAATGCTTCGTCCGACGAGATGAGCAGCAACAGGCTGCCCGCCAGCCCGCCCGCCAGCGTCACGAGCGTCAGCCGTATCAGCAGCGCGCGGTCAAAGCTGCGCATTTCCGGCAGGAACCCCAGCGCCCCACCCGCGTAGCCGGGGAACACCGCGACCGCGCTGGTCGCATTGGCGGCAACCGGGGGCACGCCGGTAAAGATCAACGCGGGAAGGGTCAGGAAGGTGCCGCCGCCCGCGACCGTGTTCAGGGCACCCGCGCCGAAGGCGGCGACCATAAGTATAATAATATCAATCATCTTGCGCTCACAAACGAAAGGCGCAGGCCAAGCGGGGCCCGCGCCTTGATTTCCGCGCCCATGCTGCGCAAAAGCCGCGCCGGACGCAATGCCGTTTCTTGTCGGCGGCCGCCCGTCAGGCGCGGTTGTCCTTGACCAGGGCGCCCTTGGCATGGCCGGACATGCCGCCAGAGACTTCTTCTGTTGCCTCGCCGGCCAGTTCCTCGGGCAGGATCAGGTTCAGCACGATCGCGATGAAGGCCGCCGGCAGAAGGCCCGAGGTCATGAGGATGCGCAGCGTGTCGGGCAGGCCCTGCACGGCGTCAGGTTCCAGCTGCAGCCCCAGCCCGATGCTGAGCGAAATCGCGAAGATCACCATGTTGCGCCGGTTCCAGACCACGTCCGACAGCATCGAGATGCCCGCCGCCACCACCATGCCGAACATGACGATCACGCCCCCGCCCAGCACCTCGATCGGGACCGTGCGGATCACGCCGCCGACCTTCGGGATCAACCCGCTGATGATCAGAAAGATCGCGCCGCAGGTGACGACGTGGCGGCTCATCACGCCGGTCATGGCGATGAGGCCCACATTCTGGCTGAAGGATGTGTTGGGAAAGGCCCCGAAACAACCGGCCAGCGCGGTGCCGATCCCGTCGGCATAGGTCGCGCCCTGAATTTCGGCATCCGTCGCCTCGCGGCCCGCGCCGCCCTTGGTGATGCCCGACACGTCGCCCACGGTTTCCACCGCCGAGACGAAGGCCATCAGGCAAAAGCCGATGACGGCCGCAAGCGATAATTCGAAACCGTACTTGAAAGGCTGCGGCAGGGCGAAGGCGGCGGAATTCGACCATGAGGCGGAAATCGCGTTCACATCGAGAATGCCCACGAAGATCGCATAGACATAGCCCACGATCAGCCCCAGCAACACGGCGGAGACGGAGAGCATGCCGCGCGCGAAGAACTTGAGCGCCAGTGTCACGACGATCACCACCAGCGCCGCGGACCAGTTCAGCATGGAGCCGTATTCCGCCGCGCCCGACATCTTGGCCGGGACACCCCCGGCGGCATACTGGATACCCACATCCACCAGCGCCAGACCGATCATCGTGACCACGAGGCCGGTAACCAGTGGTGGCAGGGCAAAGCGGATCTTTTTGATGAACGTGCCCAGAAAGGCATGGAACAGCCCGCCGATGATCACCCCGGTAAAGAGTGCGGCCAGCGCATCGACCCCTTTGCCCGCAACAAGCGGGATCATGATCGGCAGAAAGGCGAAGGAGGTGCCCTGCACGATGGGCAGCGCCGCGCCCACGGGCCCGATGGTGACGGTCTGCAAAAGCGTCGCGACCCCGGCAAAGAGCATCGACATCTGGATCAGGTACAGCAGCTCCGGAAAGTCGGGGCTGTTGGAGCCGAAGCCGAAACCGGCGGCGCCGGCCACAATGATCGCGGGTGTGACGTTCGACACGAACATCGCCAGCACGTGCTGGATGCCCAGTGGAATGGCGCGGTGCAGCGCGGGGGTATAATTCGGATCGCGCAGTTGTTCCGGTGTTCCGATGGATAAATCGGCCATGGTCTCTCTCCCTCCCTGTTACTTCGTTCCGGGTTTGGCTGTCAGCCCCGCCCGTCTTCGATGATGTATGGTTCTTCGAACCAGTGTTCTTCGAGGTTGGCGCCCTCCCCAATCCGGTCGATCACGGCGAAAAGCCCGGGCTCCGCCAGTGGTGTCAGCACCCCGTGCCATGTGCCCTTGTGAAAATTCACACCCTCCCCCGGTGCGGTGACAAAGGCCTGCGGATCGACCGGCGCGCCGTCCTTGTCGGCGGCGACGATCACCAGAAACGGATCTGCCGACATGGGAATGAAGGCCTGGCTGCCCTCTGGGTGGCGCTCCATCATCTCCAGCGTGTAGGGCAGCGTTTCCCGCTCACCCCGGAAGATGCTGATGCCCGCGCGGCCATCGTTGAAATCGAGCTGCGCACGGTCGTGAAACCGGGCGCATTTCCCCCGGTTGATCATCTTGTCGGGCGTGCCGGAGGCATCCAGAAGGTTCCCGTAGGGCGCGAATGCTTCCCGCGTCAGGGGCCGGGTCTTGAGCGGTTTGGTCATGATGAAAACTTCTCCCTCAGACGCAGTTCGGCGATACGCTCCACCTGTTTGCAGGCTTCGGCGAATTCGGTCTCGCGGTCCTGTCCGATGCGGCGTTCGAATGCGGCCATGATGGAAGCCTTGGTGTTGTCCCGCACGGCGATGATGAAGGGAAAGCCGAATTTGCCGGTATAGGCGTCGTTCAGTTCGGTGAACTTTTGCCGCTCCGCGTCCGTCAGCGCGTCCAACCCGGCTGAGGCCTGCTCCGCCGTGGAGTCAGTCGTCAGCCGTTTGGCCTGCGCCAGTTTGCCCGCCAGATCGGGATGTGCGTTCAACACGGCGAGGCGCTTTTCCTCCTCCGCGCGCCGGAACACCCGCGCCAGGATCTGGTGGATGCCCTGCGCGGTGTCGTGGGTCGGCCCAAGCTCCAGCGCGTATGCGCCTTCGGCCACCCATGGGCTGTGTTCGAACACGCCGCCGAATTCCCTGACGAAAGTATCGCGATCCATCTCTGAGGGGCGTTGCGACCGTGTCGGCGGATGTTCCCGCGCCCAGTGGTCGGCGATCTGTTCACGGGTGGCGAACCACACCCCGTCGTGGGAGCGGACATGGTCGATGAACCGCTGCAATGCCTGCGCGCGGCCCGGGCGGCCCGCCAGGCGACAATGCAGCCCGATGGACATCATCCGGGGCCGGCCTTGCTGGCCTTCGGCATAGAGACAGTCGAAACTGTCCTTCAAATAGTCTTCGAACTGGTTCCCGGTGGTGAAGCCCGCCTGAATCGCAAAGCGCATGTCGTTGCAATCCATCGTGTAGGGCACGATCAGCTGATCCTTCCCGCCGAAGGACAGCCAGTAGGGCAGGTCGTCGGCATAGCTGTCGGCGACATAGGCGAATTGCCCGGTTTCCGCGGCCAGCCGCACGGTGTTGTCGGAGCAGCGCCCGGTATACCAGCCGCGCGGTGGGGTGCCGACCGCTTCGGTGTGCAGGCGGATCGCTTCGGCGATCTGGGCGCGCTCTTCCTCTTCCGGCATGTCCTTGTGTTCGATCCATTTCAGTCCGTGGCTGGCGATTTCCCAGTTCGCGGCCTTCATCGCGGCCAGCTGTTCGGGCGCGCGGGCCAGTGCGGTCGCAACGCCGTAGACGGTGATGGGCAGATCCCCCAGCATCCGGTGCAGCCGCCAGAACCCCGCCCGGGCGCCGTATTCATAAATCGATTCCATGTTCCAGTGCCGCTGGCCGGGCCATGGTTGCGCGCCGGTGATCTCGGACAGGAACGCCTCTGAGGCGGTATCGCCGTGGAGGATGTTGTTCTCGCTGCCCTCTTCGTAATTGAGCACGATCTGCACGGCGATCCTGGCCCCGCCGGGCCAGTTGGCGGCGGGCGGGGTCGCTCCGTATCCGGTCAGGTCTCTGGGGTAGCGGTTCACGGGCCGGTCCTTTCATTGATCCCGCATCTCAATAAACCGAAACAATCGGGATGATTTTCAAGAAAAACACAAAGGAGCATATACTCCGCGCCACTTTGCCCCTTTGGCGGGGCGATGACTATAACGGCGTGACAGTGAAGGAGCCTGACGATGCCCGGATATCTCACCACGCATGTACTCGACACCGCGCGCGGTCTTCCGGCTGCGGGGATGCAGATCGAGCTCTACAGGATCGAAGGCGAGGCGCGCAGGCACCTGAAGACGCTGGTCACGAATGGTGACGGGCGCACGGATGAACATATCCTGCCCGCCGGGAGCTTTGAGCGTGGCGTTTATGAACTGGTGTTCCATGCCGGTCGCTATCTCGATGCGGTGGGCACCCCGCCGGAAGAACCACGGTTTCTGGATGTCATTCCGCTGCGGTTTGGTATGTCCGAGGCTTCGCATTATCATGTGCCGCTTCTGCTGTCGCCTTTCGGCTATGCCACCTATCGGGGCAGCTGAACCTGCCCGGAGCTATCGCGGACCACCTTGCTGATCTTGTCGATGATGAATTCCATGAAGAGGCGCGTCTTGGGATCCTGCCCCCGGCGGTGGGTAAAGAGACAGGCCATCTGGATGGGCTCCGGCGGGGTCGTTTCGGCCACGGTTACCAGCCGGCCCGCCTTCAGGTGGTCGGCCACCTCGAATACCGGCTTCATCGCGATCCCGTGCCCGCCAAGGGCCCAGTCCGTCAGTACGTCACCATCATCGGATTCATAGCGTCCCGCGACGCGGAATTTCCGCGGGCCATCCGCGGTGACCAGCCGCCACTGGAATTCCGTCGCACCGGGGTAGCGCAGGTTCAGGCATTCATGTTTTCCCCCGGTCAGATCGTCGCCCGACGCAGGTTTGCCGTGGGCTTCGA
>NZ_LWGH01000277.1:0-623 GCF_001635395.1 Sulfitobacter sp. HI0129
CGGAATTCTCGGCCAAGGCCTTGCGGGTCGCGGCGCGCGTTGTGGTGACAACAATGATAACTGACATGTCACCGAGGAATTCCTCGATCAGGTCGCAAACGGTCGGATCATCCTCCGCTAGGAGGATCTTTCGAGTTCGAGTCATCTGGGGCACTTTTTAAATTCAAGGAAATAGTTCGAATAGATCTTATAAATTGAAGCTTTTCAGCCTTAGGTAGAGATAATATGCGATCCGCGATTACTTTGATAGGGTCCTCATTCAACTTCTCGCGACCTTCCACAGTCAGGCTGACCGTCTTCGTGCGATTGTCTGCAGGGCTAATGGCCTGTTCGACATAACCGCGCGATTCCAGTGTTTTCAGGGCCCGGGCCACGGGCGCACGGGTCAGGCCGAGATACCGCGCGATCCAGCGCAATTCGTTCCGGTCCGCCGGGGTCTTGCGCAGATACCGCAGGATCGACCATTGCAACGGTTGAACCGCGCTCGACCCCTTGTCGCCATAGATGTCGCGAATCATCCGCTCAAGCAGGGTGGCGGCGGCTTCGGCCTCTATCTGGTCGGCTTGGTTCTTCATTCTTTTCCCGGAGTCCCTGGTGGTTCCATCACGTATGCGGGAGATTAC
>NZ_LWGH01000278.1:0-14124 GCF_001635395.1 Sulfitobacter sp. HI0129
AGATACAGATGCGCAAAGGCGCATCGGGCGCGCCTTCGCGTCCCATCTGGGCCACCATGGCCGCAAAGAGGGTGGGCACGCCGCAGAAGACCGTCGGCTGATGGTCGCGGATCGTCTCGATCATGCCCTGCGGCGTCGGTCGCCCCCCGAACAGCAGCGTGGTCGCGCCCACGGAAAGCGGAAACGTCATGGCGTTCCCCAACCCGTAGGCAAAAAAGAACTTCGCCGCCGAAAGCACGACGTCATCCTCGGCAATCTGCAGAACCTCTGCCCCATAGGTATCCGCGGTGGCCCTGAGGGCGCTGTGCACATGTGCGACGCCCTTGGGCTGGCCGGTGGAGCCGGAAGAATAAAGCCAGAAGGCGACCTCATCGCTGCTGACGGCACAGGTTTCCTGCGGTTCGGCACCCTCTATGAATGCGTCGTAGGATTTTGTGCCCTCGGGCGCATCCCCGATCACCACGACATGGCGCAGGTAGGGATTATCCCCAACGACCGGCCCCACAGCATCCCACAGGGGGGCCGAAACGAAGAGCACCGAGGCGCGGGAATCCTGCAGGATGGCGTCATAGACCTGCGGTGCGAGCAATGTGTTCAGCGGGACAGGTATGACACCGCATTTCAACGCGCCCCAGAAGATTTGCGGAAACTCGACCTGATCGAGCACCAGCATCGCGACCCGCTCTTCGGGCCGCACCCCTGCCCGTTTGAGCGCGCCGGCAAGTGTTTCGGCACCCCGGGTGAGGTCTTCATAGGTGATGGACCTGCCGGATTCGACTTCGCGGTAAGCGGTTTTGGCCCCCCGCCCCTCCTCCCGGTGGCGATCCACGAAATAGCTCGCGGCATTCGCGGTCTTGCTCAACATGACAATACTCCCTCTCCCGATGCGAAATATTGCGACAATTTGTCCAACCCTCAACCGTCAGGCTAAGGTTGTGCAATTTTGTGCAACAATTCCCCGGGCGTTGAACCGTGCGCGAAGCGCAGCGGCGAAAGGTCAGGCAGGCAGCAAGAACAGGGTAATCGCTGGAAAGAGAACGAGAATGACGACCCTGATGATGTCGGAGCCCACGAAATACATGACCGCCCGGTAAGTTTCCGTCATCGGAGTGTCCCGGTCCATAGAATTGATGATGAAAAGGTTCATGCCCACAGGCGGCGTGATCAATCCGACCTCAACCACGATGAGGACGAGGATACCGAACCAGATCGCCACATGCTCCGGCGTCATCCCGAAATCCATGACGGAGATTACCGGAAAGAAGATCGGGACGGTCAGCAGGATCATCGACAGGCTATCCATCAGGCACCCGAAGATCAGGTAGAACACAAGGATGATGGACAGCACCAGCCAGGGGGAGAACCCCTGCGTCGTCACCCATTCGGCCATGAACTGGGGCACGCCCGAAAGCGCGAGGAAGCCGTTGTAGAAAGCGGCGCCAAGGACGATGAAAAAGATCATCGCGGTTGTTTTGGCCGTCCCCAGCAGGCTGTCGCGCAGCATGGCCCAGTTGAGGTTCCCCGACAGCAGCGCCGCCAGCCCGGTGCCCGCGGCACCGATCGCAGAACCTTCGGTCGGGGTGAACCAGCCAAGGTAAATGCCGCCAACCACCACGAAGAAGATCACCAGTACCGGCCAAGTCTCCGCCAACGCGCGGAACCTTTCCGACATCGGTTGCGCAGGGCGTGTTCCGGCGCTTCCCGGGTTGAGCCGCACGTAGATCGAAATGGTGATGATATAGCCGATGGCCGCCAACACACCGGGCAGAAAGGCGGCAAGGAACAGTTTGGCGATGTTCTGCTCGGTCAGGATCGCATAGATAACGAGGATGACGGAGGGCGGGATGAGGATCCCCAGCGTTCCCCCGGCGGCAAGCGTGGCGGTCGAGAACCCGCCTGAATATCCGTAGCGCCGCAACTCCGGCAAGGCGACCTTGGACATCGTTGCCGCAGTCGCCAGTGACGAACCGCAGATCGCGCCGAAGCCTGCGCAGGCACCCACCGCCGCCATGGCGACGCCCCCGCGCCTGTGCCCCAGAAAACTTTCCGCCGCCTTGAACAGCGATGACGACATGCCCGAAAGCGTCGCGAACTGCCCCATCAGCAGGAACATCGGAATGATGGAAAGGGAATAGCTGGAAAACGTCGTGTAGGTCTCGGATTTCAGTTTTGCGAGCAGCGGTGTCGGGTTGCCCCCCATCGCAAGGTACCAGCCCCCGAACCCGCAGAGCAACATGGCCAACCCGATCGGCGCGCGCAGAAAAATCATCAGCAACAGGACGGGGAAGGACCAGAAGCCCAGTTCCAGATTGGTCACTTCAATGCGCTCCGAATTCGTGGGGCAGAAGATCGCGGTCGATCAGGGCTTCGCCGGTCCGCATGATGGCGCAATATATCGCCACGATACTGGCCACGACACCGGCGGCGAAACTACAGGCATAGGCCCACCAGACCGGAAACTGCAAAAACAGCGTCGTCTCGCCATTGCGGATATATCGCTCCATCCCACCGTAGAGCCGCCATACGATCAACAGGATGACCGCCGTCAGGATCACCTCCCAGAAGGCGGCGATCCAGCGCGTCGTGCGCCGCCCGAGGAACGAGGTGAACACATCCACCGTCGCATGCACGCCGTAGTACTGGCAGATCGGCAGGAAACTGAAAATCGCAAAGGCCACCCCGGCTTCGAGCAGTTCGTAGTTGCCGTTGATCTCGCCGATACCGAGGTCGAGCATCCACTGTGCAAAACCCTGCATCTTCTCTTGGAAGAATGGCCCGTGCAGCGTCTTGTTGAGGGTTCGCCCAATGATGGACGCCGTGGTCAGCAATATGATCGCCACGAGAACGAGCCCCCCGACGAGGGCCGTGAAACGAGCAAGAAATCCGATGGTACGATGCACCTGACGATCCGCTTCTACGCGTGGCGAAAGAAATATCCGCGGCGCTCTGCAGCGCCGCGGAGCGGTTCAATCGCGGTTATGCCTATTCCTGATAGGCGTCCATGAGCGCGCGCGCTTCGTCGATCAGCGCCTGACCGTCGATACCCTTGGATTCCATGTCGGCGATCCAGTCGTCATAGACGGGCTGCGCGGCCTCGCGCCAGACTTGGGTCTCTTCTTCGTTGAGGGTCACGATGTTGTTGCCGGCAGCGACGGCTGCCTCACGCGCGGGGCCATCCGCATCAGCCTGCGTACCGCCCGCAAAGATCGAGAATTCGAGGCCCGAGTTGTCATCGATAACTTTTTTCAGGTCATCGGGCAGCGACTCGTACTTGTCCTTGTTCATGGCCAGTACGAACGTCAGCACGTAAAGCGCATTGCCGGTGAACTCTGTATGGTTGTTGACCAGTTCCGGCACTTTGAGCGCGGCGGTCACTTCCCATGGGATGGTGGCCCCGTCGATCACCCCTTTGGAGAGACCTTCCGGAATGGCCGGAACCGGCATGCCCACAGGCGTGGCGCCGGTTTTTTCCAGCAGCGCGTTCGCCAGCCGCGACCCGCCGCGAATCTTCAGCCCCTGCATGTCGGAGGGCGTGCGGACTTCCTTGTTGGCGTGGATCAGGCCGGGGCCGTGCACCCAAGTCGCGAGGATATGCACATCCTTGAACTCGGTATCTTTCATGTGCTTTTCGAACATCTGCCAATAGGCCGAACTCGCGGCGCGGGCGTTCGTCATCATGAAGGGCAGTTCGAACACCTCGGTGCTGGGATAGCGACCGGGCGTATAGCCCACCACTGTCCAGACGATGTCGGCCACGCCGTCAATCGCCTGATCCATCAGTTCGGGTGGCGTACCGCCAAGCTGCATGGAGGGATAGCGCTCCACCTTGATGCGACCGTCGCTGTCCGCTTCGACCTTGTCGGCCCAGACATCCAGTACAAGTTTCGGCACATTGGCCTGCGGCGGCAGGAACTGGTGAAGGCGCAGTGTCACTTCCTGCGCGAGCGCGGGCACGGCACCAAGGCCCAGCGCAAGGGTCGCGGCCCCCGCCAGACGAAGGAATCCGGTTCTTGTGATAGTCATTCGGTCTCTCTCCCTGTTCGGCGCTGCGGTTGATCCCGCATGCGCAAATTCAGTCGTATTCATTCATCAGCCGGCGCTTCGCGTCAATCAGCGCTGGTTTTTTGTTTTCCCCGGTTTGTCGTTTTCGCGCCCCCCGCCCACATCGCGACCGAGGGCATGCCCCCGCTTCTACTTCTTTTCCGAAGAAGCAGCATGGCGTGATATGACGCTAAGGCAGGTTGCGCAAAATGTCACCAGATCCGCGCGCGGAGGGGGAGGACTCTGCACTTAAATGCACATGAGAGGGAGGATGGTGGCGTGAGGTGGACTTGAACCACCGACCTAACGATTATGAGTCGTTCGCTCTAACCGACTGAGCTACCACGCCATGGGCGTGTCCACTATGACAGGGCCGCAGGGTCGTCAAGGCAGAAAACCCCTTTGCGGCCCTATAAGCTGGCCATTTTCGGGCGGAGCCTTTCGTTAGTCAGTTTGCAAGACAGCGAAGCGATAGCGCCTGCCAATCAAGGATTTATGCCAGCGGACGACGCCCCATCGGATCGGCCAGTTTCCGCCAAGACCCGCCTTCGCTCTACCTCTGCATGAAACTTTTTTCGCCGGCTCATCGTTGCTTCGTCAGGATCGACACAACGTCGAGTACCAGAGGAGTAAAAGTTATGACTATTGCAAAATCAATGATGACTGCAGCCGCAATCGCACTGACCGCAGGTGTTGCACATGCCGAGAACCCGATGGTTGGCGGCGCCGAAATGTTCGCGAACATGAACATTGTTGAAAACGCCGTGAACTCTGCAGACCACACCACGCTGGTTGCCGCTGTTCAGGCAGCAGGTCTTGCCGAAACACTGTCCGGCCCCGGCCCCTTCACCGTGTTCGCCCCGACCAACGCCGCCTTTGACCGCCTGACACCCGAAGGCACGGTCGAAGAGCTGCTGAAGCCCGAAAACAAGGCTCAGCTGACTGAACTGCTGACCTGTCACGTCGTTGACGGTGCCGTGATGTCCGACGCCATCAAATCCATGATCGCCGATCACGATGGTATCCACCCGATCGAAACTCTGGGTGGCTGCACGCTGAACGCCTCCATGGCTGACGATGGCCGCATCCTGCTGGGTGACGAGAACCAGAACGGCGCCTTCGTTGAGATTGCCGACGTTGTTCAGTCGAACGGTGTTATCCACGTCATCGACGGTGTGATCGTTCCCGAAAATCAGGACTGATCGCGCCTGTCAGACAACGCACATAGCGTTTCCAATGCCCCCCGGACCCGTCCGGGGGGCATTTTCGTGCCCAGGCCCCTTCCCGCAGCGACTCGCGCTTGACCAAGACCCGGGGGAGGAACAGAATAGGACCATGACACCCGGAAAATCATATCTTGCGCCCGAAGCTATCCGGGCATTGGCGCGGCGATCCAACACGATGGGGGCGCTGCTCGTCCTCCATTGCTGGGGTTTGATCGCCGCGGTGGTGGCTATTTTCCATGTCTGGCCCAACCTGCTGACCTTCGTGTTGGCAGTCATCGTCATCGGGTCCCGGCAACTGGGGCTTGCGATCCTGATGCATGAGGCGGCGCATAATGCATTGTTCAAGACGCGGGCGGTCAATGAATTCGTGGGGGAATGGCTCTGCGGGCGACCGATCCTCGCTGAACTGGGCAGCTACAGGCACTATCACCTGACGCATCACCGCCATACCCAGACCGAAAAGGACCCGGACCTCGTTTTGTCGGCGAAATTCCCCACATCTCACGCCAGTTTACGCCGCAAATTCATCCGGGATCTCACAGGGCAGACCGGGTTCCGCCAGCTTGCCGCGCAGGTGCTGATGTCATTCCGGCTGGCGGGCGACGATGAAGCACGGGATGCGGCCACGCAGGATGCGGCGCAGGCCTTCAAGGCCCGGGATCTCTGGAAATCCTTCCCGGTTTTCATCGGTGTTGCACTGCTGATGAGCCTGTTGGGAGAGTGGTGGTACGGGCTGGCCTTCTGGCTGCTGCCCTATCTGACCTGGTTCCAGCTTGTCCTGCGCATTCGCAATATCGCGGAGCATGGGGCGACCGAACAGTCAGAAGACCCGCTGCAGAACGTGCGCACCACCCGCGCGGGGCCCATCGAACGGCTGTTGGTGGCGCCCTATTGGGTCAACTACCATCTGGAGCATCACATGGTCATGCATGTGCCCTGCTGGCGCCTGCCCGCCCTGCACCGCGCGCTCTGCGATGCCGGTCTGCGCGATCGGATGCGCATATCCCCCAACTACCGGCACGCGCTGGCCGAAGCCGGCTGGTAACGGGACCGGAACGCTGTCAGTGCGCCGGCGCTTCCACGGCGTCCAACAATGTACGCCCGCCATCGATCGTCATCACTTCGCCGGTCATGAAACCGGCGCTTTCCGCCGCGAGAAACTGCACCGCTTCGCATAATTCGTTGGGCGCGGCGATCCGCCCCAAGGGTGTATGGGAACGGATATCGTTCCGCCATTCACGATTATCGGCCACGAAAGCGCGCAAAGAGGCGCTCATGACCGAGCCGAAAGCGATGGCGTTCACCCGGATGCGATGCGGCGCCAATACCAGCGCGAAGGACCGCGTCATCTGCTGTACCGCCGCTGACGACATCGAATATCCCATCAGTTCCGCCCGGGTCCGCGATGCAGCCGTGGAACTGAGGTTGATGATCGACCCCACCTGCCCCTCGGACTGCGACTCCGCCTGTTTGATCATGCGTCGCGCCACCTGCTGCGAAAGCTGCATGGCCGTCATGACGTTCTGCTCCCACAGCGATTCCACCGAAGTGTCATCCGCATCGAGCGGGTCGGTAGGAAGAAACTGGCGCGCGGCGTTCACCAGAATATCCACCTGATCAAACGCATCGATCGTGGCCGAAACGAGGTTCGCGATGGTGAGCCGCTGGCGCAGGTCACCGGCAAAGACCTGCACCTCCCCTTCATCGGGGCTTTCGCCCAGCTCGTCCATCAGCTTCGCTTCGTCGGAATCGGCGCACATGACGTTGGCGCCCTGATCGGCCAGATGCCGGGCGATGGACAGGCCGATGCCGCTGGCGGCCCCGGTCACGATGGCGGTTTTGCCTGAGATGGAAAATGACATGAAGGTCCCTTCAGTCTGCCGGGTTCAGCGGCGGCCCCGTAGCGGGCGCGCGGCGTGAAAAAGCTTAAAACGGGCGTCGCCGCCGATTTCCTCCACATGGGCAAAGCGCTTTTTCAGCTCCCCCTCATATGGAAGATGCCGGTTGGCAACCAACCAGAGATTACCCTGCAACGACAGGATGCGGGCCGCGGCGGCGACGAAGGCCTGCCCGATCTGCGGTTCGGCGGCGCGCCCGGTATGAAAGGGAGGGTTCATCAACACGGTATCCATGCGATGCGGAGGTTCCCAGCGCGTCGCATCTTCCCAGTAAAAACGCGCACGCGGGTCCGTCACGTTATGGCGCGCACATTCCAGCGCCATGTGACCGGCTTCGACCAGATGCAGCGTCTCCACATCCTTGCGGGTCAGCGCATGGGCCGCGATATACCCCCAGCCCGCACCCAGATCGCAGACCTCCCGGCCCAGCGTTTCGGGCAGCGCCTCCACCAGCAGCGCCGAGGCCAGATCGACCCCGTCGGCGGAAAAGACACCGGGCGCGGTCCAGAACCCGCCTTCGGTGAGCGACGGCCCTTCGAGCCAGTCCTCGAAAAAATCGGTGGCGGTTTCGTCGATCCAGAAAAGCTTTCCATGGGCTTTCGAGATGGGTCCATGCACCGTAACCCTGCTGCGCATTTCACGCAGGATGCTATCGGCGCCGTCCGTCTTCTGCCCGTCTATGACCACGATGCCGTCGCTGACCGCGCAGGCCTCTGCCACGAGCGACCGCGCCTCGACCTTGGCGCGAGGCAGGCTGACGATTGCGGCGGCATAGCGATCCTTGGTGACGCGCATCACCTCGTATCCGCGTTCTTCCCATGCATCGTAGTTGGGCTTGAAATCATTGATGATGCGCAGGCGCTCGGCTGGCAGCCCTGCCAGATCGGCATCCATCGGGGGGCGAAACGCTGCAATCAGCCCTTCTTCGGGCAGCTCGAGCCCGCCGCCATCCATCGCGACCTGCAAGCGCGTATCGATCACGCGCTACTCTTCCTTTTCCATGGTGCACTGCAGCGGATGCTGGTGACGCCGGGCAAAATCCATGACCTGCGCAACCTTCGTCTCCGCGATCTCGTGACTGAAGACGCCGACCACGGCCAGCCCCTTCTTGTGCACTGTCAGCATGATCTCGAACGCCTGGGCGTGGTTCAGGCCGAAGAACCGTTCCAGCACATGAACGACGAATTCCATGGGTGTGAAATCGTCGTTCAACAGCATCACCTTGTAGAGAGGCGGACGCTTTGTCTTGGGCTTCGTCTTGGTCAGAAGCTCGGTCTCGTCTTCGTCCCCGGGACGCCCGGCCATGGATAGATCGTCAAGGCGCATTGCTGCTCCTGAGCTTGCGTGAAGTTTACGAGTCGCGTGGGAGGTATATAACCTTCGGACGCCATTGGAAAAGGGGGAGTATAACGTGCACCCGAGGGTCACAACCATAGGTTTCGATGCAGACGACACGCTCTGGCACAATGAACGCTACTTTACGCTGACCCAGGACCGCTTCGCGGCCCTCTTGGCCGATCATGCGGCGCCCGAAGGTCTGATGGACAGGTTGTTGGAGGCAGAACGACGGAATCTTCCCCACTATGGCTTCGGGATCAAGGGGTTCACACTATCGATGATCGAAACCGCGATCGAGGTGACCGACGGTGCGGTTACTGCAGATGTCATCGCCGAAATCCTGCAGGCGGGGCGGCAGATGCTGTCGCATGATGTCGAACTGCTGCCCCATGTCACCCGCACGCTCGAACAACTGGGGGAACGCCATCGCCTGATCCTCATAACCAAGGGGGACCTGCTGGACCAGCAGCGCAAGCTGGCCGAGTCGGAGCTGCGCGGCTATTTCGACGCGGTTGAAATCGTCTCGGACAAGAACAGCGGCATCTATTCGGAGATCTTCGCCCGGTGCGGGGACGGTCCGGAAAGGGGTCTGATGGTGGGGGATTCCATGCGGTCGGACGTGCTCCCGATGATCGCGGCGGGCGGCCATGGTGTTCACGTGCCCCATGGCACCCCTTGGGCGATTGAGCGGGCAGAGCCGCCGCACGGCGAAGCGCGCTATCACGAAATCGCGGACTTGGCCGCGCTGCCGGCGCTGGTTCACCGCTTATGTGCAGAATCATGAAACGTAAGGTTCACCGGCAAACTACCGCCGTATTACCGCCTTATTCCGGCCACATTACCCCCTATGGTATGAATAAATCGTAGTCTCGCTACATCTGGAAAAACAATAATCCTTAATTCGATGAAACCTTTCTTCGGAATGGGTTTATCGGGCACCGAACCTGTGGTAGTGTAGTCTCAATAAAATTGGCCAGTCGAAAAAAATCGGCGGTCAGAGGCAGAGTAAAGGCAGGTTAACTATGAAGGCGCGCCGCGTGCAGCCAGCCCGTTTGGGGTTGTTCCTTTCAGCAATCGTCTGGTTACTGATTATCGTCCCCCTGGGCGCCCGTGCGGCCCCCTACGCAGCCCATGTGATTGATGCCCGCAGCGGGGAGGTGCTCCATTCGGAGAACGCAGATACCCGGCTGCACCCCGCGTCGCTCACAAAGATGATGACGCTTTACATCGCTTTCGAAGCCATCCAGCACGGTGAAATCTCGCTCGACACGCAGGTCGAGATCACCCGGAACGCTGCCTCCGAACCGCCCAGCAAGCTCGGGCTGCGCCCGGGCCAGAAGATCGCGCTGCGCTACCTGATCCGTGCTGCCGCGGTGAAGTCCGCCAACGATGCCGCCACGGCAATCGGAGAGGCCATCGGAGGGTCCGAAGCGTCCTTTGCCCGCCGCATGAACCGCACCGCCAAAGCCATGGGGATGACGCGGACGACCTTCAAGAACATGCACGGGCTGACGGAAAACGGCCATCTTTCCACCGCCCATGACATGACGATCATGGGTCGGCATCTGCTTTATGACTATCCGCAGTATTACAATCTCTTTTCCCGCATCACGGCGGACGCGGGGGTGCGCAAGGTATCCCATACGAACCGCCGTTTCCTCAGCGCCTACAAGGGCGCCGACGGCATCAAGACGGGCTACACACGCGCTGCAGGGTTCAACCTGACCGCCTCTGCCGAGCGGGGCAATGAACGGATCATCGTCACGGTCTTTGGCGGCAAATCCACCGCCTCGCGCAATGCCAAGGTCGCCGAACTGATGGACCTGGGCTTCCGCCGGGCGCCTTCGGGGGCGCCGGTGCGCAAACCCGGCGCGCCGCTTTACGCCGGCGCCGGGGACACGGGCGATGCGGCGGGTCCTGCCGGAAAGATCATCCGCCTTGCGGGCGCGGTCAAGGAATCCAAGCGACCGGAGCTTCGGCCCGGCACCGCGCAGACAGTCCTCGTTGCTTCGCTCGAACCGCTGGCGCCGCTCGATCCGGTCGTAACCCAGGACGATATCAGCAAGGCGTTGCTTGAGGCCGTAGAAAGCCCGGCTGAGCCAGCCGTCTCAGAAGCGGAGACCATTGCTCTGGCCTCGGCCACCGTGTCCATGCGCCCCACCCTGCGCCCGGCGGACACCGACGACAGCGCAACCGACACGGCGGTGCAAGCTGTCCTGACAGAAGCGGCCGTTGTCGCCGTAGCGAAGCCTGCGGCGCCTGAGGTCGTTACCCGCGTCTCCACATCCGGCGGGCGGCACTGGGGCGTCAACGTTGGCCGCTACCCCAGCCGCTATGCAGCGGAGACCATCCTGCTCAAGACCGCCCTGGCCGAAATGTCCACGCTCGACGGTACGCTGCGCAAGGTCGTCCAGCGCCCGCAGGGCTTCGATGCGAACTTTCTGGGCATGACCCGGGAAAGCGCTGACCTCGCCTGCCGTCGTCTGCAGGCTCGCAATATCCAGTGCTTCATGGTCGGCCCCCCGGCGAGCTGACTTATACCGCGCCGTTCTTCATGGAGAAGGCAGAGAGGCCCCCCGTCTGATAGCGGTGGGCCTTCTTCTTGGGGGTGCCTTTTCGGATCGCTCAGGTCGTCGCCTGAAGGAGTGTACGCGTATACTCGCTGCGCGGGTTGTCGTAGAGATCCTCGGCTGAGCCGTATTCCACGACATCGCCCCGCTTCATCACCATCACCTGATGGGACATGGCGCGAACTACCTTTAGATCGTGGCTAATGAAAAGGTAAGCCAGCCCGTATTTCACCTGCAACGCGCGAAGCAGTTCCACGATCTGTACCTGCACCGTCATGTCCAGCGCGCTGGTGGGTTCGTCCAGCACCAACAGGCGTGGCCGCAGGACCATCGCGCGGGCAATGGCGATACGCTGCCTCTGCCCGCCAGAGAATTCGTGCGGGTAGCGATCCATCGTCGCGGGGTCGAGGCCGACTTCCACCATCACTTCGGCCACCAGTTCGCGTTTGTCACGCGCGGCGTCCACTTTGTGAATTTCCAGCCCTTCGGCGATGATCTGGAAACAGGTCATCCGGGGCGAGAGCGAGCCAAACGGATCCTGAAAGACGATCTGCATCTCCGACCGCAGACGCCGCAGCTCCCGGGTGGACCACCGGCGCACATCTTCATCGCGAAAGCGGATGGCCCCTTCTGAAGAGATGAGACGCATGATCGCCAGCGCTAATGTCGTCTTGCCGGAACCGGATTCGCCGACGATCCCCAAAGTCTCCCCCGCCCGGACGGAAAGCGTCGCGTCGTTCACAGCCTTTACATGGCCCACGGTGCGTTTCAGCAGCCCTTTCTGGATCGGGAACCAGACCTTGAGGCTCTCTGTCTCCACAATGGTTTCGGCATCGGATGCCACCGGGGCGGGCGTACCGGTCGGCTCCGCGCTCAGCAGTTTGACGGTGTAGGGGTGCTGCGGATTCTCGAAAATCTCCCGCGTCGGGCCCTGTTCGACGATCTCCCCCTTCTGCATGACGCAGACCCTGTCCGCGATGCGGCGGACGATGCCGAGGTCATGGGTGATGAAAAGAAGGCCCATACCCTCGCTGTCCTTCAACTCCTTGAGAAGGTCGAGGATCTGGGCCTGGATCGTCACGTCGAGCGCGGTCGTCGGTTCATCCGCGATCAGCACGTCGGGCTTGTTGGCGAGCGCCATCGCGATCATGACGCGCTGGCGCTGACCACCGGAAAGCTGGTGCGGATAGGCGCCCAGACGGCTTTCGGCGTCCACGATGCCCACCTTGTCCAGCAGTTCCAGAATACGCGCCCGCGCGGCACCCCCCGTGAGGCCCTGATGAAGTGCGAGGGATTCCGACAGCTGCTTTTCGATCGTGTGCAGCGGGTTGAGCGAGGTCATCGGCTCCTGAAAGATGAAGCTGATATCGTTGCCTCGCACCTTGCGCAGCAACGCCTTGCTCGCCCCAATCATCTGCTGTCCGTCGTAGATGACGGAGCCCGAAACCTCAGCGCTGTCGCCCAGCAGGGAAACGGTGGAAAGCGCTGAGACAGACTTGCCGGAGCCGGACTCCCCCACAAGCGCTACCGTCTCGCCCTTGTTGACCTGAAAGGAGACGCCTTTCACGGCATGGCTGAGCTTGCCGTCCTGCCGGAAGGAAACAGACAGGTCCTGAACGTCGAGAAGAGCGGTCATGGGCGAGGCCTATGTATAGGGCTAAGGCTCGGCCCGTGGCCGAGCAGCCCCCGGCCGCCCCCACGGGCGGGGGCTTTGCCCCCACCATCGGCCGGGGACTGGATTTTGGGCAAATGGCACGTATTCACGAAAAGGTCTTCCTCGGATCGAAAGCGTCCCGGATGCCTTCGAAGATGAAGACGAGCAGCGACAGCATGATCGCAAATGTGAAAAAGGCGGTGAAGGCCAGCCACGGCGCCTGCAGGTTCTGCTTGGCCTGCAACGTAAGCTCCCCCAGCGATGGCGCAGAGGACGGCAAACCGAAGCCCAGGAAGTCGAGGATGGCGAGGGTAGAGATCGTTCCCGTGATGATGAAGGGCAGCATGGTCAGCATGGCGACCATGGCATTTGGCAGCATGTGCCGGAACATGATCGTCATGTTGCCCACACCCAACGCGCGCGCCGCGCGGACATATTCGAGGTTCCGCGCCCGCAAGAATTCCGCCCGCACCACACCCACCAGCGCGGTCCATGAAAACAACACCAGCAGAAAGACCAGCAGCCAGAAACTGCGGCCCAGGATCGCGAACATGATGATGATCACGTAAAGCGAAGGCGTCGAAGACCAGATTTCGATGATCCGCTGGAAGATCAGATCGATCCAGCCGCCGAAGAACCCCTGTACCGCCCCCGCGATGACCCCGATAAGGCTCGCCAGCCCGGTGACGATCAGCGTGAACAGGATCGACAGGCGGAAGCCGTGGACAACCCGGGCTACCACGTCGCGCTTCGTCCCGTCCGTCCCCAACCAGTTCTGACTGTTAGGCGGCAGCGGCGCCGCGCCCGGGCGATCAACAGCAGTGTCGAAAGAGTAGGGAATGATCGGCCAGATCGACCAGCCCTTCACAATCGGTTCGCCTTCGACGACACCGTCCTCCGCATCCTCGATATAGGCTTCAGGATCGTCGAAACATTGCTCCAGCCCGCCGGTCGCGATCAGGCATTTGACCTCAGGGTCGCGATAGACGGCTTCGGTCTGGAAATCCCCGCCAAAGGCCGTTTCGGGATAGAAGTTGAAAATCGGCATGAAGTATTCGCCGCGGTAGTTCACGAGGATCGGCTTGTCGTTGGCCACGAACTCCGCAAAGAGCGAAATCCCGAAGAGCACCGCAAAGATCCACAGCGACCAATAGGCGCGACCGTTCCGCCGGAAGTTGCGCCAGCGCCGCTGGTTCAACGGTGACATCAGCCTGCGCGGGGCCTTCGTGACGGGGGGCGGCGCATCCTGACCCGGGGATTTCTGGGCCAGCGGGTCGGTTTTCGAAAGATCGCTCACCTCAGCCCTCCCGCTTTTCGAAGTCGATGCGCGGATCGACGAAGACATACATAAGGTCCGACAGAATCCCTACGACGAGGCCGATCAACCCGAAGATGAA
>NZ_LWGH01000279.1:0-7361 GCF_001635395.1 Sulfitobacter sp. HI0129
ATCTGCCCGGCATGATGGCTTCGAAGACGCGGGTGCCCGTGATCGGGGTTCCGGTCCAGACCAAGGCGCTGTCGGGTGTCGATTCCCTCTATTCCATCGTGCAGATGCCGCGCGGCTATCCGGTCGCCACCATGGCGATCGGCAGCGCGGGGGCGGCCAATGCCGCGCTGATGGCGGCGGGCATCCTTGCCCTGTCGGATGAGGCGCTTGGCCAGCGGCTCGATGATTGGCGCAGGGCGCTGAGCGCCTCCATCCCTGAAAGCCCCACCGATGACTGAACCGCTGAAGACCGGCGCCGTTATCGGCATCCTCGGCGGGGGGCAGCTGGGCCGGATGCTCGCCGTCGCCGCGGCGCGACTGGGCCTGCGGGTCCATGTCTTCGAACCGGCCGAGGCGTGCCCGGCGGCCGACGTGGCCCACGCGGTGACGCAGGCCGCTTACGATGACGAAGCAGCGCTGCGCGCCTTTGCCGAGGCGGTGGACGTCGTCACCTACGAGTTCGAGAACATTCCGACCGAAGCGCTGGACGTGATCGAGCAACTTCGCCCGATCCGCCCGGGCCGGGAGGCGCTGCGCGTGTCGCAGGACCGGCTGACCGAGAAGACCTTTCTGCAGGAACTCGGCCTGCAGGTGGCGCCCTTTGCGCACGTCGATGACCTTTCCGGGCTGCGGGCCGCCCTGTCTGATATCGGCGCGCCCGCCATCCTGAAGACGCGGCGCTTCGGCTACGACGGCAAGGGCCAGTCGCGGCTGCGCAGCGAAGATGACGCCGAGAGCGCGATTGCCGACATGGCAGGCGCGCCAGCCCTGCTCGAAGGGTTCGTCGACTTCAGCCACGAGGTGTCGGTGATCGCGGCGCGGGGGCTCGACGGGCGCGTCGCCTGCTATGACCCCGGCGAGAACCTCCATCGCGAGGGCATTTTGCGCACCACCACCGTCCCCGCCCGGCTGAGCATGGTGCAGCGCACGGATGCCGTGTTGCTTGCGGGGCGGATCCTGAATGCGCTGGATTACGTGGGCGTCATGGGGGTGGAGCTTTTCGTGACCGCGCAGGGCCTCATCGTGAACGAGATCGCCCCCCGGGTGCATAACTCCGGCCATTGGACGCAGAATGGCTGCACCGTGGACCAGTTCGAACAGCATATCCGCGCCATCGCGGGCTGGCCGCTGGGCGATGGATCGCGCCATGCCGACGTGGTGATGGAGAACCTGATCGGGGAAGACATGGACCGGGTGCCGGAGCTTGCCGCCGAACCCCGCACCGCGCTGCATCTTTATGGCAAGGTCGAGGTCAAGCAGGGCCGCAAGATGGGTCACGTCAACAGGATCGTGGAAGCGGGCTGAGACACGTCGGGATCAGCGCAAAAACCGCGCGCCGACCTCACCGGCCATATAGGTGACCTTTCCTCCGGCAATCGTCGCCGCGACCCGCTTGGTTCTGGCATCAAGTACAGTAATGTCGGCACGCATCCCCGGCTTCAGAATACCGCGATCCGTCAGCCCCAGTACCCCCGCCGGCCCGGAAGAGACCAGCCCCCATGCGGTTGCGAAATCCACCGCGCCGCTTTCGGCCAGCATCAGGGCGGCCCGGCGCGGGGACGGGTAATGGTAATCCGAGGCCAGCGCATCGCATTGGCCCATCATCACCACATCGAGCGCCGAAAGATTGCCGTTGTGCGACCCGCCCCGTACCACGTTAGGGGCCCCCATCAAAACGGCGTCGCCCCCGGCATGGCCCGCTTCGGCGGCCTCCAGCGTTTCGGGGAACTCGGCGATCCCCACACCCCGCGCCCGCCACGCCGCGCGCTGGTCGGCGTCCCGGTCATCGTGGCTACCCATGGTGATGCCCCGCTCCGCCAGAATGGCGCAGAGCCGGTCGAGCGCCATGGGCACTTCGGATCGGCGCGCGTGCAGATCCTGCATGAGCTTCAGATGGCTTTCGGGGCTGCGCCCGGCCTTCAGCGCCTGCCCGGTGAGCCGTTTGGGCATGCGCCCCGCCGCCAGGCGGTCGTGCGGCAGGTGATCATTGAACACGATGTAATCCGCGCCCCATTCGGTCATCTGGTCGGGCAGGCCATCGTAGAGATCGAGCAGATTGACCTCGAACCGGAGTTGGCCCCGCAGGTCGGTGGGCAGGGTCGGGCCGGTATCGCGGATGGCGCCGAAAACCTTGGCCGCGAATTCCGGGCCGCGCAACCCGCCTTCCCAACTGACGAACTGGGCGAGAACGGCGGTGGTGATGCCATTGGCCGCAAGCTCCGCCTCGGCTGCGACGAGGCCCTCGTCAATCTGCTTCATCGCGCCCCGGCGCGGCGCCATGTGACGCTCGAAAGCATCGCCATGCAGATCCACGATGCCCGGCAGGACAAGAAAACCGGATAGATCGACGCTACGGCCCGCCCGCTCGTCGGCGATCAAACCGTCGGCGATGGACAGATCCCCCCGGTGCAGGCCTTCGGGGCTCAGCACCTCGGCCCCGATCAGATCAAGGCTGACCATCCGGCGCGTCCACCCCCGGCAGGCAGCCCCCTTCGGGGCATTGCAGCGTTTCGAGAACCGCGTCGATCCAGTTCATGCTGCGATCGAACCGCCCGTTGTTCAGAAATTCCATGGTCTGGGCGATGACGCGCGGGTTGTTCATCATGAACGTATGCGTCACCGGCAAGACGATATGATCCTTCATGCCCGCCACCTTGGTGGAGGCCACGGAAACCTTGCCGTCATCGGGGCCGGGAAGCAGCGAGGAGAAATAGGGGTTCAGCGATTGTGACCCGGCGATCACACCGAGTTCGAACGTGACCGGGGGAAGGCTGGCGGGCAAGCCCTCCGCCCCGGTGGCCATCTGCGCGCCCGCCGGACCGTTCATCCATTCGAAGGCGGCGATGTCGTCCAGTTCGTCCACCACTTCGCTGCCCTGGTTCGGCGGCGCCAGCATGACTACCCGGCCAATGCGTGACGCATCGTTTTCGGAGACCCAGTAGCGCAGAAGGATGCCGCCCATGGAATGGGTCACGAAATCGACTTTTTCGGTGCCGCAGGCATTGATCGCCGCCGGTACGGTATTGCGCGCCAGTTTCTCGACCGTCGCCTCCGTGGAAGGGTAGCCGGGGCGTTCGACCCGGTAGCCTTCGGCCTCCAAGGCCGCTTCCATCAGGGCAAAGGAAGTCTCGGTCCGCGCGAGCCCATGCAGCAGCACCACGCAATCGGCTTTTGCGACCGGCGCGACGCAGGCAGACAGCAGGAATGATCCCACCAGTAGGGCAATGCGGGTTTTCATGGGCTTCAGATAGACTGAATCGGGCGAACGTGAAATGGTCCCCCGGTGTGACCTTACGAAAGTCCGCCGATGCCCGCCGATCTGCCCGACGCCAGCGCCTGCCCCCGCCTCGCGGTGCGGGCCATCCTGATGCACGAAAACCGGGTGCTGATGGTAAACGCCTATCCCGATGGGCAAAGCCCCCTGATGTGCGCCCCCGGCGGCGGGGTCGAAGCGGGCAGTTCCCTGCCCGAAAACCTGCTGCGGGAGGTGCACGAAGAGACGGGGCTACGCATCGTCGTGGGCGCGCCCTGCCTCGTGAACGAGTTTCACGTGCCCGGCGGCAGCTTTCACCAGGTGGATGTGTACTTTCGCTGCGAACTGGCGCCGGGAACACAGGCAAACCCAGATCCGGCGTGGGAAGATACCCAGCGCATCGTGAGCGACAGGCGCTGGCTGACCGAAGCGGAACTGGCGCAAATCCCGCATAAGCCCGACAGCCTGCGGGCGGTGGCCTTCGGGCGGGACGGGACGGTCAGCTACGACCCGCTGGAACCGCTCGTCCGGTGACGGCCCAGAAGATGCCGCCCACCACCAACGCGGCCGCAGCGAGCGTGAGGACACTGGGCATCTCCCCCAAAAGCAAAGCGCCCGCGAGGATCGCGATGATCGGCACGCTGAGCTGGACAACGGCGGCGACAGATTGGTCGAGCCTTGGCAGAACACTGTACCACAGCGCATAGCCAAGCCCCGAGGTCAGCCCCCCGCAGACGATCCCCAGCCCTACGCCGATAAGGCCGAACCGAAGCCCGGTGCCGACCAGCAGCACAAGGAGGATGGGCAGGCAGAGCAGGAAATTCGCCGAAGTGGCCGCCAGCGGGTCGGACGCCGCCCGGCCCGAGATGGTATAGACCGCCCACCCCAGCCCAGCGACGATCATCAGCGCCGCGCCCACCGGGTCGGCCTGCCCGCCCGGCCCAGGCCAGAGCGCGAGCATAAGGCCCGCGAAGGCGACCCCCGCCCCTGTCAGTTGTCGCAAGGTGGGCGGCACCCCCCTCAATGCTGCATGGGCGAACATGGTGATCTGGACCACCCCGAAGAGGATCAGGGCGCCCAGCCCCGCGTCGAGGGTCATATAGGCGAGGGAAAACCCGATCATATAGGCCGCGAGGCTGAAGGCCCCCGGCAGCCGGTTGCGCCGTAACAACGGCAGCCCTCCGCCGCGCAGGCTCAGCACCATGCCAAGCACCACGGCCCCGGCCAGCACCCGTATCAGCGCAAAGGCGGCAGCATCGATATGCCCCCCGTCCACCGCCATGCGGGTCAGGATGGAATTTGCCGCGAAAGCGGTCATCGTCAGAAGAGTGAGAAGGGCAAGGCGCATGGCCTTGCGTACCCTGCCCTGCAGACTTTGGCAAAGCCCGGTTGCGGGCTTCGTGAACGATCCGTGAAACGCAAAAGGCGCGCCCGGGGGGCGCGCCTTCCGAAAGTTACCCGGGGGGCAGATTACATCATGCCGCCCATGCCGCCCATGTCGGGCATGCCGCCGCCGGCGCTTGCGCCTTCTTTCTGCGGCTTGTCAGCGACCATTGCTTCGGTCGTGATCAGCAGACCGGCGATGGAGGCCGCATCCTGCAGAGCGGTACGCACGACCTTTGCCGGGTCGATGACGCCGAACTTGAACATGTCGCCATATTCTTCGGTCTGGGCGTTGAAGCCGAAGGCCAGATCGTTGCTTTCGCGGATCTTGCCGGCCACGACGGAACCGTCGACGCCTGCGTTTTCCGCGATCTGACGCAGCGGTGCTTCCAGCGCCTTGCGCACGATGGAGATACCGACGTTCTGATCAGAGTTGTCGCCGGTGAGACCTTCGAGCTTCTTGCCGGCCTGAACCAGTGCGACACCGCCGCCAACGACGATACCTTCCTGTACGGCTGCGCGTGTGGCGTTCAGCGCGTCATCGACGCGATCCTTGCGCTCTTTCACTTCGACTTCGGTCATGCCGCCGACGCGGATGACGGCAACGCCGCCCGCCAGCTTGGCAACACGTTCCTGCAGCTTCTCGCGGTCGTAGTCGGATGTGGTTTCTTCGATCTGGTTGCGGATCTGGGCCACGCGTGCCTCGATCTCACCCTTCTCGCCAGCACCGTCGACGACAGTTGTCTCGTCCTTGGTGATGGAAACCTTCTTGGCGGAGCCCAGCATGTCCATGGTCACGGACTCGAGCTTCATGCCGAGGTCTTCGGAGATCACCTGACCGCCTGTCAGAATCGCGAGGTCCTGCAGCATGGCCTTGCGACGGTCACCGAAGCCGGGTGCCTTGACGGCAGCGATCTTCAGACCACCGCGCAGCTTGTTCACGACGAGTGTCGCCAGGGCTTCGCCCTCGACGTCTTCGGCGATGATCAGCAGCGGCTTCTGGGACTGGATGACCTGCTCGAGCAGCGGAACCATCGGCTGAAGGCTCGACAGCTTCTTTTCATGCAGCAGGATGATCGCGTCTTCGAGTTCGACGGTCATCTTGTCGGCGTTGGTGACGAAGTAGGGGCTCAGGTAGCCGCGGTCGAACTGCATGCCTTCGACGACGTCGGTTTCTGTTTCCAGACCCTTGTTCTCTTCGACGGTGATGACACCCTCGTTGCCGACCTTCTGCATCGCATCCGCGATCTGGCGGCCGATTTCCGATTCGCCGTTGGCGGAGATGGTGCCAACCTGCGCGACTTCGTCGCTGTCGGTCACGTCACGGGCCGCGGCGCGGATGGCTTCGACGACCTTGGTGGTGGCCAGATCGATGCCGCGCTTGAGGTCCATCGGGTTCATGCCCGCTGCGACCGACTTCATGCCTTCCTTGACGATGGCCTGAGCCAGCACGGTGGCGGTGGTTGTACCGTCGCCCGCTTCGTCGTTGGTGCGCTGGGCCACTTCCTTGACCATTTGCGCGCCCATGTTTTCGAACTTGTCCTCAAGCTCGATCTCTTTCGCCACGGAAACACCGTCCTTGGTGATGCGCGGTGCGCCGAAAGATTTGTCCAGAACCACGTTGCGGCCCTTGGGGCCCAGCGTGACTTTCACCGCGTCGGCAAGGATGTTCACACCCTTGAGCATCCGGTTGCGGGCATCGGTGTCGAATTTGACGTCCTTAGCAGCCATGTTTCTTCTCCATATGTCTTTGAATTGATGTCGGCGTCATGTGGTCGGGTAACGGTTTACCCGGTCTCCCGTGGTCAGGAGATGATCCCCATGATGTCGCTTTCCTTCATCATCAGCAGTTCTTCGCCATCCAGCGTGACTTCTGTGCCGGACCATTTGCCGAACAGGATCTTGTCACCGGGTTTCACGGCCATCTCGATCAGTTCGCCGCTGTCCTTGCGGGCGCCATCGCCGCAGGCAACGACTTCACCTTCGGAGGGCTTTTCCTTGGCGGAATCGGGGATGATCAGACCGCCCTTGGTCTTTTCTTCGCTTTCGGTGCGACGTACCAGCACGCGGTCATGAAGCGGTTTCAATGCCATCTTTGCAGCTCCTTGAGGCTCAAAGTTACTTCCAATCGACTGCGCCCCCGGCTGGGGCCTTTCAGTCATTAGCACTCAACCTCACTGAGTGCTAATGGCGCATAGCTAGGGATAGGCGCTGAACCTGTCAACACGGCAAATAAGAGAAATTGCGATGGTATTGCCGGTCTAGTCGCTGCCTAGCAGGCGACCCGCGGTCTGGACCGCTTCGGCCCCCGTCGGGGTAAGGCCATATATGCCTTTGTCGACTTTTTCAAACCATCCGTAATGATTGTCCCGCATCATGCGCGTGGCAGGGGTGACGCCGGTTTCCCGCGCCACCATCGCGCCCTTGCTGGCCCCCGCTTCGAAAAGATAGACGGCCAGCTTCAATGCGTCCTGTCGATAGGCCGTCACCAGCCCTGCGCGGGTCTGGCCCCCGTCGTTGGGATCCCCCTGCCGGCGGGCAAACTCCCGCAGGAGCCGCCCCGACTTGCGCGCGGACTTGCGCGGCGCATAGGGGCCGGGGTCGCAATGCACCTCGACCAGACCGTCGGACAGGCGCACGGTGATCAGGCCCAGCCCCAACCGCCTTGCCAGCGCGGTGTTGTCCT
>NZ_LWGH01000280.1:0-16986 GCF_001635395.1 Sulfitobacter sp. HI0129
GGGGTCTGGGGGATCGTCCGCTGCCGGATGCACGCGCCCGGCCCGTTTCGCTTATTGCTCGAGCGCCTTGAAAACGAGGCTGAGCCCATCCGTGTTCGACAGGATCATGACCTGATCCGATACCTCGACCAGCGTTGCATCCGTCAGGGCGCGGAAGTACGCGGTTTCCGCCGCAAGGGCGGGGCAGGCTTTTCGGCTGCTTTGGATCTGGCCCGCCTTGAACCATGGATAGGGCACTTCGATCGTGCTCGCGAATTCATTGCAGGGGCCTGTCCCGGTGATCTTGCCCTTTTCCGGAAAGGCGATGGTCGCATCGGCGGCAAACGTGGTGCCATTGAGTTCTACCAACTTCCAAGTGGCGTCCCCCCCGCCATAGGCGCGAACGGTTTCGTCCTTCTTGCAGCCGGAGAAAAGGGTGACGAGGGCGGCAGCGCAAATCAGGTATTTCATGCGGTGGCTTTCATCAGGTCAGGGCGAGCACGGTATCGATCATCGTTTCGACGGCATGGAGCCGTTGGGCCGGATCAGTGCCTTGTGTGAGCGGAAGACCGACGATTGTGCCCAGCAGGGCAAGGGCGAAGCCCCTGTTGCCAAGCCCAAGCTCTCGCAGCAGTTCGGTCACATGTTCCAGTCGTTCTGCATCCAGCGCGCGTAGGCGGGTCGCCACTCCGGCGTCGGAGCCGGCCCAGAGGCGCATGCTCTGTTCATTAGGGTCAGACAGCAGGGAATCGCAGAAATCACGAAGCTTCCGATCCGCGGGCGCCGCTTTCTGACGAGCGGTCAGAAGCGCGGCTTCGGCCTCCCGGCACCACATATCCAGCAGGGCCGCCTGAAATGCGGGCACATCGGGGAAATGCCAGTAAAACGATCCCTTTGTGGTATTGAGCCTGCGCGCGAGCGGCTCGGCGGCCAGCGCGCGTGGTCCCTGCTCCTGCAAGGCCTGCAGGCCCACGGCAAGCCAGATATCAGGTGTCAGGCGATGGGTGCTCATATCCGTGCATAGGATGGAGCACCCCGCGAAACAAGAGGCGGTTCTCGGGTCGGCGGATTGCCGACCGCCGTGGCCTTAGCCCAGTAGACGCCGGGCGATCACCTGCGCCTGAATTTCCGCAGCACCTTCAAAGATATTCAGGATACGTGCATCGCACAGAACGCGGCTGATCTTGTATTCCAGCGCGAACCCGTTGCCGCCGTGGATCTGCAAACCGTTGTCCGCTGCCGCCCACGCCACGCGCGCGCCCAGAAGCTTGGCCATGCCCGCCTCCACATCGCAGCGGCGCCCCTGATCCTTCTCGAAGGCGCTGAAATAGGTGAGCTGTCGTGCCACCATGATCTCCACCGCCATCATCGCCAGCTTGGAAGAGACCCGGGGGAATTCGATCAACGCCTTGCCGAACTGCTTGCGGTCTTGCGCATATTGCATCGAGATATCGAGCGCGGACTGCGCGACACCGATGGCGCGCGCCGCCGTCTGGATACGGGCGCTTTCAAAGGTTTCCATCAGTTGTTTGAAACCCTTGCCTTCGACACCGCCCAGCAGGTTTTCGCCCTTCACGTGGAAGCCGTCGAAACCCAGTTCGTATTCCTTCATGCCGCGATAGCCGAGCACTTCGATCTCGCCCCCGGTCATGCCTTCTGTCGGGAAGGGATCGGCATCGTCCCCGGGGGTCTTTTCGGCGAGGAACATGGAAAGCCCACGGTAATCGCTGGTGTCCGGATCGGTCCGGGCCAGCAGGGTCATCACATGGGTGCGCGCGGCATGGGTGATCCATGTCTTGTTGCCGGTGATACGATAGTCTTCACCTTCCTTCACGGCCCGGGTCCTGAGCGAGCCCAGATCGGAACCCGTATTGGGTTCGGTGAAGACGGCGGTGGGCAATGTCTCCGCACTTGCGATACGGGGCAGCCATTTCGCCTTCTGCTCATCCGTGCCGCCCGCAAGGATCAGCTCCGCCGCGATTTCCGACCGGGTGCCGAGGCTGCCGACACCGATGTAGCCGCGCGAAAGCTCTTCCGACACGACGCACATGGAGGCTTTGGACAGGCCGAAGCCGCCGTATTCTTCCGGGATGGTCAGCCCAAAGACACCCATCTCCGCCAGCTCCTCGATCACCTCCATGGGGATCAGCTCGTCCTTCAGGTGCCATTCGTGGGCGAAGGGTTCGACCTTTTGCGCGGCGTAGCGGCGGAACTGGTCGCGGATCATCTCCAGTTCCTCATCGAGCCCGGAGGCGCCGACCGTGGCGTTGGCGGCATGTTCCTGCATCTGGCGAACAAGCTGGCTGCGCGCGTCCTGAGTATTGGCGGCGCGGCAGAGATGGCGAACCTCCTGCGTGGAGAGGTTGGAGATGTCCTCTTCGGAAAGGCCCAGATCCTGCAGCCGAAGAACCTCACCCTGGTTCATCTGGATGCCGCCGGCGATCTGGTTGAGGTATTCGCCGAATGCGATCTGGTGCAGCAACTGCTCGGTCTCGCCGAAGCGGCCTTCTGCCGCCAGTTTCTCCGCCCAGGTCTGCATCTGCCGCAGGGCCTGCGCATATGTCGCCAGCCACGCCAGCCCGTGGGCGGCGGTCTGGTGGCGTTCAATCAACGCGGCGGAGACCTTGCCGTTTTCGCTGACCGTCCCGCGAACGGTATCGACCGCACGTTCCAGCACGGCGTCCACCGGGGCGATGGCCGCGCGTGTCAGGTCCAGAAGACCGGCGAGAAGGGCGCTATCTTGCATGGGCATGTCCTGACCGTCATGTGGCATGAATCTCTCCTTTGCAGCTTGGCCCGGGGATACCTTCTTCGCAGGTGCAGCACAATAAAAATACGTTTTGCTGCGTCGTTTTGGTCAAAAGTTGCGCAGCGTTTTTGCCCGTGCAGCGCCGGATGCAGGTGATATGTAGGCCGCATGGACAGTATTTTCGCTCTGGTATCGGTTTCCGAATTTCTTTTTGCACTGGGTATCGCGGTGCTTGCGGGCTTTGTGAAAGGGGTGGTCGGTTTCGCCATGCCTCTTGTCCTCATTTCGGGCCTTACAACGTTCATGTCGCCGGAGCTTGCCTTGGCCGGGCTGATTCTGCCCACGCTGGTCTCCAACGCGATGCAGGCGCTGCGGCAGGGATTTGCGGCGGCGTGGGAATCGATCGTCCGGTTTCGGGTGTTTCTGCTGGTGGGGGGGATCACGCTTTTTGCGTCGGCCCAGATGGTAAGGCTCGTCTCAGACCGCGCGATGCTGTTGATCATCGGAGCGCCGGTCGTCCTCTTTGCCCTGCTGCAGCTGAGCGGTTACCGGTTCAAGGGCGTTCGGAAAACCCCGGCGCTGGAGGCTTCCGTCGGCGGGTTCGCCGGGTTGATCGGTGGCGTTTCGGGGATCTGGGGGCCACCGACCGTGGCCTATCTGACGGCACTGGAAACGGCGAAGCGGGACCAGATGCGCATTCAGGGCGTGATATACGGGCTGGGGGCTGTCGCGCTCATGGGGGCGCATATCGGTTCAGGGGTGCTGAGGGCCGAAACCGCGCCATTTTCCGCGACGCTGGTCATCCCCGCGGCGCTGGGCATGTGGATTGGCGGGCTGGTTTCCGACCGGTTCGATCAGGACACATTCCGGCGCGCGACGCTTTTCGTGCTGCTGCTGGCCGGGTTGAACCTGCTGCGGCGTGCCTTTTTCTAGGGCATCTGCCGCGCGACGGTGACACCGGAGACATCTTCGATGAACGTGACAATGCGGTTTTTCACTGCATCGTCCTGAATCGCGGCAAGAGCTGTCACGATTTGCATGTTGGTGTCCTTCGCCGGGGCGGCGTTGGCATTGTCATGCAGGCCTTCGAAAAAGTACGACGGCGTCACATCGAGTATTTGCGCCAGTTCGAACAATCTGCTGGCGGCAACCCGGTTGGACCCGATTTCGTATTTCTGGATTTGCTGGAACGACAGGTTGAGCTGCCGGGCAACATCGGTTTGCGACAGACGCCTAAGCGTACGGATCTGCTTCAGCTTCTGTCCGACGTGGATATCGACGGGATGGGACATAGAATACCTCTGGTTGAACGCACCTTAGTGAATAAGAAATTTCAGCATGTATTCAACTGGATAGATTCAAACAAATTATGAAGATGTATGTACCCTGTTTATAAGATAATATGTACATTATAGTATGATCCTTGTTGCACTGACGTATGATTTAAGTACCGTTAGATAGTAAATCAGAGGTTGAAATGACAGAATCCGCTCGGCATGCGAACGGTGAAGAGCAAGCCGTTCCCCCCTTATTGTTTGAGATGATGCGCTCATTTCTGATGCTGGCGCATACGCTGAACCTGACGATTGCGGTCAAGGAGCTTGGAAGCACGCGCCAGACGCTGCGCCGTCACATCATGGCGCTCGAAGAGCAGATGGGTGTAACGCTTTTCGTGGTGGAGGACAGGCGCTATCACCTGACGGAGGCCGGTCGCGCCGCGCTTCCCGAAGCGCGGGAGCTCGTTTCGCGGGGGAAATACTGGGTTCGGGGGCAGTCCTACCACACCGAAGGTCTGTCGCGACTCGCCCATCACGAGACGAACGGATGGAGTTTTTACCAGCAGCATCAGCCGATTTCGAACATCTGGGATGCCGATTCGCCGCTTTTGCGAGAGGCCACCGTGGCATGGGCCCGCAGCGGGGGCTGGCTGGAAGACAAGGGCATGGCCAAGATTCGCCCCCATGTACTTGTCTACCGCGACAGTCCCAGCGGCTGGATCTGCGTGGAATTGGGGGAGGAATCCTTTTACTCACGCTGGTGGGGCTGGCGTGATGCGCGCAGCGCCATCGGGCGCCCATTAGGGGAGTTCCCGGGGGGCGAGGATTTTGCCCAGATGCTGGAACAGCCCTTTCGTGAAATTCAGGCCTCCCGCGGGGTGCGGCTGGATGAGGTCGTGACGCGTCTGCCGCGTGAAAAGGGGGGGAAACCTGTTCCCGTCGCCTATCAGCGGCTTTTGCTGGGCGGGCGCTTTCCCGACGGCAGTTTCGCGCTGATCGCGGTGGTGGACCGGTCCGAAAAGATCGGGATTGCCGGTCTCGACCAGTCCGTGTTGGAGGCGATGCCGCTGGATGCGACCACTTCCTTTGAAGCGTCAGCCTGCAATATTTGAGCGTTATGCCGCATAATGGGATAATGTCGGGCCGTAGTCTGCCCGATAGGAGCCCTTATGACGCTGCACAATTTTCAAAACGATGAAAGATTCCTAGCTAGTAGCACCGAAATCCTGAACCGACTCGGCATCACAATCACGACAGGTACAGATTTCGATGAATACCGTGACTTGCTTGCCATGGCGCGTCCTGATCAGGTGATCGGTGCTCCGTTCGACCCCGACAGGCACGATCTGGGATCGGAAAACGCCTTTTGGCTATTGGGTCACGATGGCGAAGGCAAGCTGATGCACACGCAGGCCATGCGGGTTCTGGATACAGGGGCGCGCAGCCTTGGCGATTACATGCGCCACGGCTTTCGCGACTTTCCCCCCGCCGTGGACGGTCTGGACCTTGAGCGGTCACGGTATCGGGCAGGGCCGGGGGCGCAACGGATGAGGGGCTGTATCGCCTATCATGGCGAGTTCTGGATCGGCGGTTCGCCCGGCCAGTTCCGTGGCAGCGGGCTGTCCAGCATACTGGGGCGCTATGCCTTTCTGGAGGCGATGCACCGTTGGGATCCGGATTACGTCTTCGGTTTCATGCAACGGTCCGTGGCGTTCAAGGGCTTTGCCGAACGCCATGGGTACATGCATTCCGAACCGGGCGCGCTGCGATGGTTCCTTCAGGGTAAGGAAACGCCGATCGAAGGTTTCATGGTCTACATGCACCGTGAGGATCTGCACTACATCCTCGATATGCCTTTGGCCGAACTGGTGCCGATGGCGGCCTGAGCGCGCCGCAGGGGCAGGGGACCGCGCCGCACGCGGCCCCAGCCGAATAACGAAGCTAGATCAGCCGATGGCGGCGGCGCGCACGTCATCGTCGATATGCGGCAGGTATTGCTCGAAGTTGTTCGAGAACATGGCGATCAGTTTCGCCGCCTGCCGGTCATAGGCCTCCGGATTATCCCAGGTGCGGCGCGGATCCAGCAGGATATCGGCAACGCCGTTGACCGAAACCGGAACTTCGAAACCGAAGTTCTTGTCCTTGCGGTATTCCGCATCGGCCAGCGAACCGTCCAGGGCGGCGGTCAGCAGCGCCCGCGTCGCCTTGATCGGCATGCGGGAACCTGTGCCATAGGCGCCGCCGGTCCAGCCGGTATTGACGAGCCAGCAGGTTGCACCGTGCTGGGCGATCTTATCCCGCAGCAGCCTGCCGTAGACTTCGGGCCGGCGCGGCATGAAAGGCGCCCCGAAACAGGTGGAAAACGTGGGCTCCGGCTCGGTCACACCGCGTTCGGTCCCCGCCACCTTGGAGGTGAAACCGGAGAGGAAGTGGTACATCGCCTGCGCGGGGGTGAGCCGCGCGATGGGGGGCAGGACGCCGAAAGCGTCACAGGTCAGCATGATGATGTTCTTCGGGTGCCCGCCCGTGGCCTTCGTGGAAGCGTTGGAAATATAGTGCAGCGGATAGGCGCAGCGCATGTTGGCCGTCAGGCTGTCGTCCTCGAAGTCGAGCTCCTTGGTTTCCTCATCGAACACCATGTTCTCGATCACCGTGCCGAACTTCTCGGTTGTGGCGTAGATCTCGGGCTCCGCTTCGGGGCTGAGGTTGATCGTCTTGGCGTAGCAGCCACCTTCGAAGTTGAAGGTGCCGTGATCGGACCAGCCGTGTTCGTCGTCTCCGATCAGGGTCCGTTCGGGGTCGGCGGAGAGGGTGGTCTTGCCCGTGCCCGACAGGCCGAAGAAAACGGCGGTATCCACCGGGTTGCCGTTCGCATGGTTTGCGGAACAATGCATGGGCATGACGCCCTTTTCCGGCAGCAGGTAGTTCAGCAGCGTGAACACCGATTTCTTGTTCTCGCCCGCGTATTCGGTGCCACCGATGAGGATCATCTTGCGATCGAAGTTCATGGCGATCACGGTTTCGGACCGGCAATCATGCTTTTTGGGGTCGGCGCGGAAGGACGGGCAGTTGATGACCGTGAAGTCGGCCGTGAAACTGTCGAGATCGGCACGGTCGGGCCGGCGCAGCATGTGCCGAATGAAAAGACCGTGCCATGCCAGTTCGGTGACCATGCGCACATTGATAGCGTGGCGCGGATCCGCGCCGCCCACCAGATCCTGGACGAAGTAGTCCTTGCCCTTCATGTGCTCCAGCATGTCCTTGTGAAGGGCATCGAAACCTTCGGGCGTCATGGCGGCGTTGTTGTCCCACCAGATGGAATCGGCCACGCTGTCGGTCTTGACCACATGCTTGTCCTTGGGCGACCGGCCGGTGAACTTGCCCGTGGTCACGAGGAAAGCGCCCCCGCGGCCAAGTGTGCCTTCGCCCCGGGAAAGGGCGGTTTCGACCAGCGCAGGCTCCATCAGGTTGTAATAGACATTGCCCAGCCCTGTGATGCCCTGATCCTCTAGGCGGAACTGCGGGTTGACCCGTCCTGATGTCATGTATGTGTCTCCTGTGGCGCGCCATGGGCGGCGAACGATTGGCTTTGCGGGCCGGGACAGCCCCTGCCCCGGCGGGGCTCGCCTGCCTCTTAGCACGTCGATTCCAAAGATGAACAGGCGGGTTCGGGGTAGTTAGCGCCACCATGGCGAAGTTTGGCGCCCGGTCCTTACATGGTTTGCGACGCAAGCGAGGATCGGGGGCACGTCACGCGTGAAAGTGCGGCAATTTAGCCATCCCTAACCAAATTGTGGCGGAAATGGAACGCGTGGGCAGGCCGATTCGCACTTAGCCATTGATTCGACTGGCGACATTGGGGATCAATGACCCAAAAATAATACGTGTATTGAGCAGCACAAGGAAACAGGCGATGTCCAAGATAGCATTGGTCGACGACGACAGGAATATCCTGACGTCCGTCTCGATGACGCTGGAGGCCGAAGGCTTCGAGGTGGAGACTTATAACGACGGTCAGGCGGCGCTGGATGCGTTCAACAAGAAACTACCTGACATGGCGGTGCTGGACATCAAGATGCCCCGCATGGACGGGATGGACCTGTTGCAGCGGCTCCGCCAGAAGACGGCGATGCCCGTCATCTTCCTCACCTCCAAGGATGACGAGATCGACGAGGTGCTCGGCCTTCGGATGGGTGCCGACGATTACGTCAAGAAGCCCTTCAGCCAGCGCCTCCTGGTGGAACGCATCCGGGCGCTGCTGCGCCGTCAGGACGCGGTGGACACCGACATGGTCGGCGACACCGAGGAAACCAAGGTGATGGAACGGGGCGACCTGCGGATGGATCCGCTGCGCCATTCGGTCAGCTGGAAAGGCAAGGATGTCTCGCTCACCGTGACGGAATTCCTGCTGCTTCAGGCGCTCGCCCAACGGCCCGGTTTCGTGAAGTCGCGCGACCAGTTGATGGACGTGGCCTACGACGATCAGGTTTATGTGGACGACCGCACGATCGACAGCCACATCAAGCGCCTTCGCAAGAAGATGCGGACCGCTGACAATGACTTCTCCGCGATTGAGACCCTCTACGGTATCGGTTACAGATACAACGAAGAGTGACCTGATGGCGGTGGTCGAAAGGAATTTCGTGCGGGATCTGTCTCCTCCGACACGGGACGGCGATGTTGTCCTCGGCGACGATTGGGTCGCGCCGGATAGTGAAGCCTCCGGCGAACTGATCGCGCGGCGACAGCGGCGCGGGCTGTTTTCCCTGCGCGCCTCGCCCCTGACGCGCAAGATCATCACTTTCAACCTCATCGCCCTCAACGTGCTCGTCGCGGGCATTCTCTATCTGAACTCCTCGCGGGACAGTCTTGCATTGCAACGCGCCGCTTCGCTGGTCGCCGAAGCGGAGCTGATCGCCGACGTGATCGAGGCGCAGTTGCCCGCCGGTGCGCCTGTCAGCCTTGCGACCGGCGATGGCGTGGACGTGTCCACGACACTGGGGCAACTCGATCTGCGCAACGGGATCGAGGTATATGTTTATGATCCGTCCGAAACGCTTATCGCGCGTACGGAAGGGGGCAAGGAATTTCCGGAGCGTGTCTCGGGCCCCGAGAATGCAGATCGAACCATCCTGACCGACGGTCTCAACTGGTTGTGGCAAAAGGTTTCCTCGCCCTTTCAAGGGCCCGGGCAACCGATCCTGCCGGTTGAAGAGCAATTGCGGAGCCTCGTGGCAAACAGCCTGACGAACGGCACCCAGATCGAAGACGGGATCGATGCAACGGGCGGCACGCTCTTTACCGTCGTGACCCCGATCGAACAGGCCGGTCGCGCGGTCGGGGCCGTTGCGGTGGCGAGTGCCACGGGAGAGATCGACAGCCTTGTCAGGAGCGAGCGGGAGCGCGTGCTTCAGATGTTCGTGATCGCGACATTGGTGAGCATCGGCCTCAGCCTCGTGCTGGCCTCCACCATTGCCAATCCGCTTGCCGATCTGGCCGCCGCCGCCGAGTTGAGCCGCGACCGGGACGCACGGAAGATGAACCCTGGGCGCATCCGTATCCCCGACCTGACCGCCCGCCCTGACGAAATCGGGCGGCTGTCCGGCGCGCTGCGGGGCATGGTGTCCGCGCTTTACAACCGTATCGACGGAAACGAACAATTCGCGGCCGACGTTGCCCATGAAATCAAGAACCCGCTCGCATCTCTGCGTTCCGCCGTGGGCACGCTGCGGGTGATCAAGCGCGACGACCAGCGCCAGAAGCTGCTGGACGTGATCGACCATGACGTACGGCGGCTGGACCGGCTGGTGAGCGACATTTCCAATGCCTCCCGTCTGGACAGCGAACTCGTCAAGGAAGAGGAAGAACCCTTCGATCTTCTCCAGATGCTCGGCAATCTGGGCCAGTACCTTGGCGAGGATGCCAAGAGCAAGGGCATCGATTTCATCACAGACCTGCCGGATAGCCCGGTCATCGTGCACGGGTTGGAGGCGCGGCTCGCGCAGGTCTTCGTGAACCTGATCACCAACGCCATTTCCTTCTGCGAAGACGGGGACGCCATTCGCGTCTGGGCCCGCAAGCGTGAAAACCGCGTCCTTATCGTGGTAGAGGATACCGGCCCGGGCATTCCCGATCAGGCCCTGTCCAAGATCTTCAAGCGCTTCTATTCCCAGCGCCCCGAAGAGCATTTCGGCAACAACTCCGGCCTCGGGCTCGCCATTTCCAAGCAGATCGTGGAGGCCCACGGCGGCGTCATCTGGGCGGAGAACATTCGCCCGACGGAGGCCGATATCACCTCCGATCCGCTTGGTGCGCGCTTCGTCGTGGGTCTGCCGACCTGACACATGCGCGAAAGCGTCGCATCGCCCGAGGGTTCACCGACGAGTATCACGGTCCACGGCAGCTGTGTCGCCATCGATGGCAGGGGCCTTCTGATTATCGGGCCATCGGGCAGCGGAAAGTCTTCTCTCTCATTGCGACTTCTGTCGCTCGGGGCGCAACTGGTTGCCGATGACCGCACGGTGCTGAAGCGGACCGATGGTCATCTTGCCGCAACGGCCCCCGGGGCCATTGCCGGAGTGATCGAAGCGCGCGGGGTGGGGCTGTTGGTACATCCTGCGCAATCCGGGGTGGTTTTGGCGGCGGTCGTGGACATGGGTACCGAAGAAAAAGCACGTCTGCCCGAACGTCATATTCGGACCTATCTGGGGGTGACTTTGCCCTGTCTTCACAATGCCGATAGCCCCCATTTCGCGGCGGCGCTGCTTCTTTATATGAAAGGCGGTATGAAGCGCTTCGATGACTGAACTGGCCACCTCTCCACGCCGCCTCGTCTTTGTCACGGGGCCATCCGGCGCAGGGCGTTCCTCCGCCCTGAACGTGCTGGAAGACGCCGGATTCGAAGCGATCGACAATCTGCCGCTTCGGATGCTGCCATCGCTGCTGGGCGATACCACCCATGCCGGCCCCATCGCATTGGGTATCGATGCGCGCAATCGCGATTTTTCCACCGATACCGTGCTCGACCTAATGGTGGAGATGTCGGCGCAGGACGGGATGAAGGTGGAACTGCTCTACCTCGATTGTTCGACCGATGTGCTGCTCCGGCGTTTTTCCGAAACCCGGCGGCGGCACCCGCTGGCACCCTCCGCCCGCCCGGCCGACGGTATCCGGCGTGAACAGGAATTGCTGAAACCGTTTCGCACGCGGGCCGATGTGCTGATCGACACGACGGACCTGAATGTGCATCAGCTTCGCACAGAGGTAGAGCATTGGTTCGCTCCCGGTGGCGCGCATCACCTGAGTGTTTCGGTGCAGTCGTTTTCATACAAGCGCGGCCTGCCGCGCAGCGTCGATACGGTCTTTGACTGTCGCTTTCTGCGCAATCCCTACTGGGTACCCGCCTTGCGCCCCCACAACGGGACCGAGGCGAAAGTGGCCGAACATGTGATGGCCGATCCGCTCTACGAGGCGTTCGCGCAACAAGTGCTCGATCTCAACCTGCTCCTGCTGCCTGCCTACCAGAATGAGGGAAAGTCTCATTTTGCCATCGCTTTTGGCTGTACGGGAGGACAACATCGTTCCGTCACGCTGGCCGAACACCACGCAAAGAGCCTTGCGGAGAAGGGGTGGCAAGTGTCAATTAGGCATCGCGAACTGGACCGGCAGCATCATGATGAGGCGCGGACGTGATTGGTATTGTGATCGTGGCACACGGCGGACTGGCGCAGGAATATCTTGCGGCCATCGAGCATGTCGTGGGTTCGCTGCACGGGGTCCGGGCGATTGCCATCCAGGCCGACCATGACCGCCCCGCGAAAGAGCGCGAGATCTGCGCCGCCGCTGACGAAGTCGATCAGGGGGCAGGCGTCGTCGTGGTCACTGATCTTTTCGGGGGGTCGCCTTCGAACCTCAGCATGCAGGCGTGCCGACCGGAAAACCGGCGCATCATCTACGGCGCCAATTTGCCAATGCTGATCAAACTGGCGAAATCGCGCCATCTCGACGTGCCGACCGCGGTGCGCTCTGCCCTTGAAGCGGGAAAGAAATACATCGATGCCCAGAACGTCAGTGTGGCGGAACGGGGTAAGGCAGTATGACGCAGATCAAGCTTGAAATCGTAAACGAAAAGGGGCTGCACGCGCGCGCCTCGGCCAAGCTGGTCGAGGTGGTGGAAGCCTTCGATGCGCAGGCCGAGGTCGCCAAGGATGGCATGTCTGCCTCTGGTGACAGTATCATGGGGCTTCTGATGCTGGCTGCGGCACGGGGCAGCGTGATCGAAGTGCAAACCTCCGGCCCTGACGAAGAGGCTTTGGCCGAAGCGCTCCGGGCCCTTGTTGCGGACAAGTTCGGGGAAGGGTCCTGAGCCAGCGGGGCCCCATAGCAAGCAGGGTACGCTCATGTCGATGAACGATACATCGCGACCGATCCGCCCTGACATGGCCCACGCACCGCCTGAGGATACACCCTTCAAGTACGACAGGCGCAGTCTGTCCTATGCCTCTACCTTCGACAGCCCGTGGCAATCGGCTGTGATCAAGGGGATCGAACTGATGACGGGAAAGCTTTCCGTCCTCAGGATGACCCGCCAGTTCGAGAAGCGAGGCGTGCCCGCAGGGCAGGCGTTCTGGCGGGCGGCCCTCGACATTATGGAGATTGAGCTGTTCACCCCGCAGGAACAGCTCGACCGTATTCCCCGCGAAGGGCCGACTGTCGTGGTGGCCAACCACCCGCATGGCATGGTCGATGGTATGATCTTTGCCGATCTTATCGGTCGGGTACGCCCGGATTACCGAATTCTCACCCGGTCCCTGCTGACATCGATCGACGAAGTCGCGGGCAGCTACATGATCCCGGTGCCCTTCCCGCATGAAGCCGACGCCCAGCGGAAGGGTGTGGAAATGCGCGCGAAGGCTATGAAGCATCTGGCCGATGGCGGTCTGGTTGCCCTGTTCCCCTCGGGCGTGGTGGCCGCCTCCCAAAGCTGGTTCGGCCCCGCGGTAGAGGCGGAATGGAACGTCTTTACCGCGAAGATGATCCGGCGCTCCGGTGCGACCGTAGTGCCCATAATGTTCCCCGGGCAGAACAGCCGCGCCTATCAGATTGCCAATCGCCTCAGCCCGATTCTGCGGCAAGGGCTGCTGCTGCACGAAATCGTCCATGCTTGTGGGAAGCCACAGGCGCCTGTCGTGGGCAGGCCGATCCCCCGGGCAGAGATTGACGCCCGCGCCGAAGACCCGCGCGCCTTCATGGCGTGGCTACGGGCGCATACGCTCCAACTCGAAGGTTAGGGCGCGAGACCGCCGCCCCTCAGCGCGTGGGGACCGGTTCATCGCCGCGATAGTCGTAGAACCCCCGCTCGGTCTTGCGACCAAGCCAGCCGGCTTCGACATATTTGGTGAGCAGGGGGCAGGGGCGGTATTTGGTATCCGCCAGCCCGTCATGCAACACGTTCATGATCGCAAGGCAGGTGTCCAGTCCGATGAAATCCGCCAGCTCCAGCGGCCCCATGGGGTGGTTTGCGCCCAGCTTCATGGAACTGTCGATGGACTTGACGTTGCCCACGCCTTCGTAGAGCGTATAGACCGCTTCGTTGATCATCGGCATGAGAATGCGGTTCACGATGAAGGCGGGGAAATCTTCGGCCGATGCGGCGGTCTTGTTCAGACGTTCGACCACTTCTTTGCAGGCGTTGAAGGTTTCCTCATCCGTTGCGATGCCCCGGATCAACTCTACCAGCTGCATCACGGGAACAGGGTTCATGAAGTGAAAGCCCATGAACTTTTCCGGCCTGTCGGTCCGGCTCGCCAGCCGGGTGATGGAGATGGAGGACGTGTTGGATGTCAGGATCGTCGTCGGCTTCAGATGCGGGATGAGATCCTCGAAAATGGCCTGCTTTACCGTCTCACGTTCGGTGGCTGCTTCGATGATCAGATCGCTCTTGCCCAGATCGGTCAGGGTCGGCGTCGTCTTGATCCGCGCGAAGGCCGCCTGCTGATCCTCTTCGGAGATTTTCCCGCGGCCCACCTGCCGCTTCATGTTGCCTTCGATGGTGTCCATCGCGGCTGACATGGCGTCCTCGCTGACGTCCGTCAGCAGAACGTCGTAGCCGGCCAATGCCATCACATGGGCGATCCCGTTGCCCATCTGGCCCGCGCCAACGATTCCGATTGTCTGGATTTCCATGCTCTGCCCCTTGGTCATTTGACCTAACATAGGTTGGTGTGGGGCGGGGCCGCAAGGGCAGCCGTACCCGCAGGCTTCGGTCCAATTCTCCCTTTAAGAAAATCGCAAATCCGCTGCTTCAAACCGTTCCCGGGTGAGATGAAAGGTGGGCCGGATGACCTATGAAATCATGAGGGGCGGAACGCTCGATTACGAGTTTTACAGGCATGGTCGGTCCAGGCTGCGGTTTCGCGGGCCGGCCAAGGACGGCACGGCCCCCTATGTGGCCTTTGTGGGGGGGACGGAGACTTTCGGCAAATTCATTCCCGATCCCTTCCCCCGGCTGGTCGAGGGGCTGATCCAAACCGATTGCGTGAACCTCGGCCTGTGTAACGCCGGGCTGGATGCACACCTGAGCGATCCGGATGTGGCGGAGCTGATCGCCGCGGCCCGTTTGCGGGTGTTCCAGATCATCGGGGCGCAGAACATGAGCAACCGTTTCTACACGGTGCACCGGCGGCGAAATGACCGGTTCGTTTCCGCGCGGACCCCGCTTCGCCTTCTCTACCCCGAAGTGGACTTCGCAGATTTTCATTTTACCCGGCATATGCTGATGCATCTTCATCGTACCGGGCCCAGACGCGTCGCGATGATAAGACGAGAACTGCAAGGGCTGTGGGAAGAACGGATGCGCAGCCTTCTGCGCGCGGCGGAAGGGCCATCCGTGTTGTTCTGGTTCGCACGGGGCGCGCCGCCCCAGCGCATGGACCGGCCCGGTTGTGCCATGACGGCGGACCCCATGTTCGTAACGCGTGGAATGGTCGACCGGGTAGCGCGCGATGCCACCGCCCTGACAGAGGTTGTCATATCAGGGCGCGCGGCTGCAGGCGACGTCGCGGGGATGCATTGCGATGAAATGGATTTGCCCGCCGCGGCTTCCATGCTGGGCGTTCGCGCCCACCGCGAGGCCGCCGAAGCCCTGGCGCAAACGATACGGCCCCTGATGTAGAAAGGGCCCATCGTTTCCGACAGGCCCTTCAGACGTTCGTTCAAGCGTGGATCAAAGCTTTTCGATCAGTTCCGGCACCGCCTCGAAGAGGTCGGCCACGAGGCCATAGTCCGCGACCTGGAAAATCGGCGCTTCCTCATCCTTGTTGATGGCGACGATGATCTTGCTGTCTTTCATACCGGCAAGATGCTGGATTGCGCCGGAAATGCCGAGAGCGATGTAAAGATCGGGGGCCACGACCTTTCCGGTCTGCCCGACCTGCCAGTCATTGGGGGCATAGCCGGAGTCGACAGCCGCGCGGGATGCACCGACGGCGGCCCCGAGCTTGTCGGCCAGCTTTTCGACCAGTTCGAAGTTCTCTTCGGAACCGATGCCACGACCACCGGAGACGACGACGCCTGCGGAGGTAAGCTCGGGCCGGTCGCTTTCGGCAACCTTGTCCTCGACCCAGCTGCTGAGACCGGGGTCTTCGGCAGCGGAGATCGTTTCCACCGAGGCGGAACCGCCTTCACCGGCTGCATCGAATGTCGAAGTGCGGAAGGTGATGACCTTCTTCGCGTCGCTGGATTTCACGGTCTGCACCGCGTTGCCAGCGTAGATCGGGCGTTCGAACGTATCTGCATCGACAACGCCGGAAGCGTCGGAGATAATCTGCACGTCCAGCAGCGCGGCCACGCGCGGCATGACGTTCTTGGCGTCGGTCGTGGCGGGTGCCACGATGTGATCGTAGTCACCGGCGAGCGAAACGATCAGCGCGGCGGTGGATTCCGCCAAGCGGTGACCGAGCGTTGCGTCCTCGGCGACCAGCACCTTGGAAACACCATCGATCTTTGCCGCCGCTTCGCCGGCCGCTGCCGCCGAACCGCCCGCTGCAAGTACGGTCACATCGCCCAACTGTTTGGCTGCGGTCACCGCCTTGGCGGTCGCATCCATGGACAGTTCGCCATCAGTCACTTCTGCAAGGAGTAGAACAGCCATTACACAGCCCCCGCTTCTTTGAGTTTCGCCACCAGTTCATCCACGGAACCGACCTTGATGCCCGCTGCGCGTGCTTCGGGTTCGACCGTCTTGATGATTTCGAGCCGGTTGGAGACATCGACGCCGTAGTCTTCGGGTGTCTTTTCTTCCAGCGGCTTTTTCTTCGCCTTCATGATGTTCGGCAGCGACGCATAGCGCGGCTCGTTCAGGCGCAGATCGACGGTAACGACGGTGGGCATGGAAACCTCGATCGTCTGCAGGCCGCCGTCAACTTCGCGCGTGACCTTGGCCTTGTCGCCTTCGATCTCGACGTTGGATGCAAAGGTTGCCTGGCTCCAGCCCAGAAGGGCTGCCAGCATCTGGCCGGTCGCGTTCATGTCATTGTCGATCGCTTGCTTGCCTGTGAGGACCAGCCCGGGCTGTTCCTCTTCGACGATGGCCTTGAGGATCTTGGCGACCGCCAGCGGCTCGATGTCCTTGTGCACATCGTCGGATGCCACCACGAGAATGGCCCGGTCCGCGCCCATCGCCAGTGCCGTGCGCAGGGTTTCCTGTGCCTGTTTCACACCGATTGAAACGGCGACGACTTCGTCCGCCTGACCGGCTTCCTTGAGGCGGATCGCCTGCTCGACGGAAATTTCGTCGAACGGGTTCATGGACATTTTCACATTGGCAAGATCGACACCGGATCCGTCCGCTTTGACACGCACTTTCACGTTGTAGTCGATCACGCGTTTGACAGGCACCAATACCTTCATGGGCGTTTTCTCTCCTCGATTTGCGACTCGACCCTTGGCCAAATCCTTGGAACTCTCCCCGTCGGTTTAACG
>NZ_LWGH01000281.1:0-3233 GCF_001635395.1 Sulfitobacter sp. HI0129
GCACCTAGCAGAAGGCCGGGCCCCGGTTCGACCCGCAGGGCGAAATAGATGCCGATCCCGAGGGCAAGGCAGACCGGAACCCAGCCCGCCAGATGGCCGCGCTGCCGTAACATCACCTCCGCCATTCGCCCCGCAGGCCGCATGCTTGCCCCCGTTCCCCGCACTGGATAGACAGGCGCCAAACGGTAGGCGCGCCAGGGTTGACAAAAGGTAAACCCGGCCGCGCCCCCATCCGCCGCATCGACAGCAGGACAGGCCCAAAGGCCCGTTCCAACAAAGGACCGCCCGCCCATGACAGCACCCGTCGTCACCCGTTTCGCACCCTCGCCCACCGGTTTTCTGCACATCGGCGGTGCCCGGACGGCGCTGTTCAACTGGCTTTATGCGCGGGGTCGCGGGGGCCAGTTCCTCTTGCGGATCGAAGACACGGACCGCGCGCGTTCCACGCCGGAGGCGACGGCGGCCATCCTGCAGGGTCTGTCATGGCTCGGTCTCGACCATGATGGCGAGGTGGTGAGCCAATTCGAAGGCGCCGAGCGCCACGCCGAAGTCGCCCATGCCCTGCTGGAGGCCGGCAAAGCATATCGCTGTTTCGCCACGCAGGAGGAAATCGCCGCCTACCGCGAAACGGCCAAGGCCGAGGGGCGCAGCACGATCTACCGCTCCCCCTGGCGGGACGCCGACCCCGCCGATCATCCGGAAGGGCCTTCCGTCATCCGCATCAAGGCACCGCTGGAGGGCACGACCGTGATCCGCGACGCGGTGCAGGGCGATGTGACCATCCGCAACGACCAGCTTGACGATATGGTGCTGCTGCGGTCGGACGGCTCGCCTGTCTACATGCTGGCGGTGGTGGTGGATGACCACGACATGGGCGTGACCCATGTGATCCGCGGGGACGATCACCTCAACAATGCCGCGCGCCAGATGATGATCTATGACGCCATGGGCTGGGACGTGCCGGTCTGGGCGCATATCCCGCTGATCCACGGCCCCGACGGCAAGAAGCTGAGCAAGCGGCACGGCGCGCTGGGGGCACAGGAATATCAGGCAATGGGCTATCCCGCCGCCGGCATGCGCAACTACCTCGCGCGGCTGGGCTGGAGCCACGGGGACGACGAATTCTTCACCGATGCGCAGGCGAAGGAATGGTTCGACATCGACGGCATCCGCAAGAGCCCCGCGCAGTTCGACCTGAAGAAGCTGGAAAACATCTGCGGACAGCATATCGCCGTCTCGGATGACGCCGCAATGCGGCAAGAGATCGAGGGATATCTTGCAGCAGCAGGGCTCCCCGCCCTTGCGCGCGATCAGGCGGATGGGCTCGAACGTGCGATGTATTGCCTGAAGGACCGGGCAAAGACCTTCCCGGAAATACTTGAGAAGGCCCATTTTGTGCTGACTTCGCGCCCCATAGAGCCGGACGAGAAGGCGGCGAAGAACTTGCAGGATGATGCGCGTGACATGCTGGCGGAATTGACGCCGCATCTGCAAAATGCTAGCTGGAACAAGGAAACGCTGGAGCAGATCCTGAACGATTTCGCGGCTGCGCGGGATACCAAGTTCGGCAAGCTGGCGGGGCCACTGCGAGCGGCACTCGCAGGGCGGGCGGTAACACCATCGGTGTTCGACATGATGCTGGTTCTGGGACAAGACGAAACGCTTGCCCGGCTGGCGGATGCCGCTACCTGAAAGCAAAGTGCGCCGCGGGCTTGACCCTCTCGCCGGGTCAGCCGAAAACACATAGCGCGCGTCCCGATCCCGGAACGGGGCCGTGCCACGGCGGAACATCCCGCCACATCACACGGGAAGGGACATCATGGCCGAAACGAAAAAAACCGCAAAGCTGACAATCGACGGCAAAGAATACGAACTGCCCGTCTATTCGCCCACGGCCGGGCCGGATGTCGTGGATATCCGCAAGCTTTACGCGCAGGCCGACGTGTTCACCTACGATCCCGGGTACACCTCCACCGCGGCCTGTGACAGCACGATCACCTTCATCGACGGCGAAGAAGGCGTGCTGCTGCACCGGGGCTACCCGATCGGCCAACTGGCCCAGAAATCCCACTACCTCGAAGTCTGCTACCTGCTGCTCTATGGGGAGCTTCCCTCCCCCCAGCAGCTTGAGGATTTCGAAGCGCGTGTGACGAACCACACCATGCTGCACGAGCAGATGATGTATTTCTTCCGCGGGTTCCGCCGCGACGCCCATCCCATGGCCGTCATGGTGGGCGTGGTGGGCGCGATGTCCGCCTTCTATCACGACAGCACGGATATCAACGACGACTGGCAGCGCGAGGTCGCCTCGATCCGGCTCATCGCGAAGATGCCCACGATCGCCGCGATGGCCTACAAGTACACCATCGGCCAGCCCTTCGTGTATCCGCGCAATGATCTGGACTATGCGTCGAACTTCCTGCGCATGTGTTTCGCTGTCCCGGCCGAGGAATATCAGGTCAATCCGATCCTGAGCCGCGCGATGGACCGCATCTTCACGCTGCACGCGGACCACGAGCAGAATGCCTCCACCTCCACGGTGCGGCTGGCCTCTTCCTCGGGTGCGAATCCCTTTGCCTGCATCGCCGCCGGCATCGCCTGTCTCTGGGGTCCGGCGCATGGCGGTGCGAACCAGGCTTGCCTTGAAATGCTCAAGGAGATCGGGACACCCGATCGCATCCCGGAATTCATCGCCCGTGCGAAGGACAAGAACGATCCCTTCCGCCTGATGGGCTTCGGCCACCGCGTCTACAAGAACCACGATCCCCGCGCGACCGTTATGAAGGAAAGCGCCGACGAGGTTCTGGAATTGCTGGGTGTGGAAAACAACCCGGTGCTGCAGGTCGCGAAAGAGCTGGAGAAACAGGCGCTGGAGGATCCGTATTTCGCGGAGAAGAAACTCTTCCCGAACGTCGACTTCTATTCGGGCATCATCCTCGAAGCGATGGGTTTCCCCACTTCGATGTTCACCCCGATCTTCGCGCTTTCGCGGACCGTGGGCTGGATTTCGCAGTGGAAGGAGATGATCGCCGATCCGCAGAACAAGATCGGTCGTCCGCGTCAGCTCTATCTCGGCGAGACGCAGCGCGATTACGTGGATATCGAAAACCGCTGATCTGCGCACGACTTAGACGAACGCCGCCCTTCGGGGCGGCGTTTTACGTTTCTATATCCCGGGACCAAGCCGAATCACGTAAGGGCGAGCGTTTTGCGTGTAGGATCAACACTCTCTG
>NZ_LWGH01000282.1:0-2306 GCF_001635395.1 Sulfitobacter sp. HI0129
CCGCGGCAAGTGCCGGCGCCGCAGACTTTCCAGCCCGAACGATTTCAGCGTAGTCCTGCTTTGGTGGAGAGTAGGCCTGCACGGCAGCCGGTGCTTGAGACGCATTGGCTTCGCGAGTTCGTTCGCGCTCACGCTCGATACGCTTGTCGTTGGCACTTGGGCGCGGCACCGGCTCAGGTCGGGGGGGGTGGGTTTCGGAACTCCCCTCAGCTTGCGCCTTTGCAGCGACTTTCCGCGATCTCCGTTTTTCTTGCCACCAGACCAGAATGACGGGAACACCAAATGCAAACAGCATCTGGCCACCAACCGGCCAACCCTGAAGCATTATGGTCACCACGACCATGCATAAGAAAAAATACAGGGCGAGAAAGAATGTAATTCGGAAAAACTTGAGTATTGAAGACATTATCGGAACTCTCTCCGAACCACACTATTTTGGATGCCCATCATTGCAAAGACTATCGCAATGATTGAATGCGCTTTTGATGCGTAGACGTTCTTCGGTCCGGTTCGATCAACGATCTAGCGCAGGTTCACTCCTTTCAGGTCGTCTGGTTTCAGCCGATAGCGGATTACGTTGCCTTCATGGAGCCCAGCGATCTGCTCACGAACGTAAGCGACAACATCCGCTCGATCAGCATCGGGCACGCCAGCAGCCAAAGCCATCTCATCAACCGCATCGTTTCGGAACTCCTTGAATTCGAGAACGCAACGCCGGACCGCAGCGCGAACGAATTCCCGATAGGCAAGCGCAGCCTTTTCCGGGCTCTCCACCTCAGCGCGAAGAATTCGGTATTTCTCCGCAGACGCCAAGTACGCGTCCATGTAGACCTCACGCAGCAGCGCGACATTGTTCAATTCATAAACCCCGATGAGCCCATCGATATAGTCGCTGTCGTCCATCGTCGTGAACGACATCGGCGCAAGATCCGACTTTAGAAGTGGGATGTTCGAGGCCACGCGCGAGGTTCGCTTGTTGACGTCGGCAAAGGCCTGGAGGTACGGGATGTGCACCAAGAGGAAAAAGGACTGCTCGAACGGATCGGTGATCTGCGCAGCCTTGTGGAGCAGGATGTCGAACTCCTCTGCGATCGTGACCGCATCGTCGAGCGGTCGATAGCTCGAGTGCGAGATGCCGACCGGCATCGCTCGCAATCGGCCCGACATCGCCGGGTCCGCCAGAAGACCATCCGAGAGCAGCGCATGAATCGCGAACAGATCAGGACGCCGAAGCCCGATCTCATCGAGATTGTCGACCACATACTGGATAGCTTCCTTATGGTTTAGGATCATCAGGGCTTCTTTCCGATCCTTTCCCGCAGCTTCCTCACCAAACCTGATCAATCGCTCGGTCTGCAAAATATCGTAGGTGTTCCCCTCCATCCTGGACGACGCCCAACTGAGATCCACCAGAAGCTGTTCAAGGATCCGGCGCGCGTATGTTCCGGCCGGAATTGCGCCGCCCTGCGGACGGCCAGCCTCCAACAGGCTTTCGCGGTTAGGTGCAGACAGATACCAGGTCTTTCCCGGAACGTATGCATCGAGAAACTCCGGTCGATAGGACACCGGTGCTCGCCTGTTGTACGGCGTCGACAAATGCGCCCGAACGACCGCACCCCCGGCGATCCTGTATCCCGTGGCCCTACCCTTGCCAGATACCTCGAGGCGACCTTCTTCCACCATGCGCTTCAAGAGGCGCCATACAGTGGTTTCGCTCACATCCCTTGCAACGCCCTTCCGGATGGCATCGCGTCCGGCACCCGGGTTCTCGCCGACAAAGTCGAGAATGTCTTGATCCGACAAGGCCATGAAACGATATCCCGCAAGTGTGAAACGATTATGATATTGATACACCTACATTTTTCCTTGGCGCAAGTTTTTGTTTCACGGGTTTTGCAACGATTCAGGCGTTAGGAGGCAAAAGCCAACGTCGTCAAAAGGACGAAACGATTATCGCCTTGAAATAGTGAATATTTCTGAGGCTCCACATGAATCGTTGCACGACGAATGAAACGATAAGCGGAACAGCAGAGTCTAAATCAGGTATCAGCAACGGAAACCGGCAAGACTCGAAACCATCGGGGAGAAAACAGTGCTTTCACAGAGTCTTAGCACCCAACAAAATCGGCAACAGCTTAGCCAAAATCGACTTGTGGTACTTCGTCCACAACCCCCGCGTCCTCCAACTGCTCGCGATCGGGAAGATCGCGAAGGCTTTCCAACCCGAAGGCCAAAAGGAACTGTTCGGTGGTGACGAAGGTATAGGGCGCCCCTCGTCGCGGCGACCTTGGCCCTGTCCCGATCAG
>NZ_LWGH01000283.1:0-2596 GCF_001635395.1 Sulfitobacter sp. HI0129
AGATAAGCGATCAAATTTCCGAAAACGTAGATGAAAGCCACCCGAGCGCCGGACAGCCGCGATTGCAGCGACAGCCCAAAGGCGTATTTGTTGTTTGCCAGAATACGTTTGCAGACCCAGCGGTAGTGTATCGCNCCGTAAAGCAGCCCCGCCGCGAAAAACGGCAAAAGCCCCAGCCGCCAAGGGGCGTTCAGATCGATAACAGGGCTGCCCCCGGCGGCAATTTCTTCGAACAGCCTTTGCGCGTCTCGCTCGAACGCGACCCAATCGGGCACCACCGGCATTGCCCAGAAAATCCAGATCAAACTGGCGATCAGCCCCAGCAGGCTCAGCACGAAGGGGATGGTCGCGGGGTAGAGCATTACCCAGCGCCCTCCCTGAACCAGCCTGACCGAGCCGAAATAGGTTCTGTCTGTACGGTATTTTTCCAGCCAGAATGTCATGCGGGGCCAAAGCAGGCCGAGCGACAGGAGGGTGATGCACCAATGCGCCACCCCCCGCGCGGCATAGCCCCATGCGCCGCGCGCCACCCCGAAGCGCACCCCGCGCCAGCGCGTGCGGGACAGGATGTAGCGACGGGCACGGTAGCGGGCGTAGAACAGAAGCGGCACGATACCCAGAGCACTGGCCACATACCCGACCCAAGACGCCGCGAAGACGGAAAAGCTGACAAACATCAGCAGCAGATTGACGATGCCAAGATAAAAGGTCAGCACCACCACGGCGATCAGAAAGCCAAGCAGCTTTTCCAGCGGATCACCGGTATATTCTAGCCCATGCCCCCCGGGCCGGATCGCGGACCAGTACCAGCGGCGCAACCGGGTCTTCATCCAGAACCGGTAAATGCCTAGCGTCAGTACCGTCAGCAGCGCGGTCTTGAGCGCAAGCCAGAACAGCCCGGCGCGCTTGCCGACGAAATCTACTCTCATCGCCCCCGGCGGGCCGTGATCGGCAGCCGGCTCTGGTGGATGCGCGGCAGAATCCGAAGTATGCACCGCCGCCGCCAATCAGTCGAAGCGGTTGTTCCGCGGGAAGCCGCGGGGAGCCATGCGGCCCGCACCGGCGCGTTTTCCGGTCCATTCGGCAAGGTCTGACTGTGTCCGGGTCCGCCCCGCCGGATCCTGCCAGACGAGGCCATCCGCGCCGACAAAGGTGATGGCGTCGCTCAGGCCACCGTCCTTGAACTTCTGCAGCCGCACGCCCTTGCCGCGATTCATTTCGGGCAGTTCGTCGAGACCGAAGACCAGCACCTTGCGGTTCTCGCCCACCGTGGCGACGGAATCCCCCGTGACAGGCCGACAGATCAGCGCGCGGGTCTCCCCCCGCACGTTGAGAACCTGTTTCCCGCTGCGGGTCTGCGCGACCACTTCGTCCTCCGGCACGACGAAACCGTCCCCGGCAGAAGATGCCACGAGCAGCCTGCGCCCCGGCTGGTGAATGAAGAGCGCCACTATCTGCGCCTCGTTGGGCAGGTCCACCATCAGGCGCAGGGGCTCGCCCATGCCGCGCCCGCCCGGCAGGTTTGCCGCCGATATCGTGTAGAAGCGCCCGTTCGAGCCGAAGACCAGCAGGCGGTCGGTCGTTTCGGCGTGGAAGATGAATCGCGGCCCGTCCCCGTCCTTGAACTTGAGTTCGCGGTTCAGGTCGATATGCCCCGTCATGGCGCGGACCCAGCCCATCTGCGAACAGACCACCGTGATCGGTTCGCGGTCGATCATGGCCTCGATCGGAACGTCCTCGACCTCCCCCGCCTCGGCAAAGGTGGTGCGGCGGGCGCCGCCCGGCCAGTCCTTGCCGAACTGCTTCTTCGTATCCCGCAACTGTGCCGAGATGGTGTCCCACTGCAGTCCTTCGCTATCGAGCAGGTCCTCTAGCCCGGCGCGCTCCTCCATCAGAGCGGCCTGCTCGCGCAGCAGTTCCAGTTCCTCCAACCGACGCAGGGAGCGCAGGCGCATGTTCAGAATCGCATCCGCCTGAACCTCGCTCAGCTCACCCTCCCCCGGGGGCGGCGTGACGTAATCATCCTCATCCCGCGCCCGGACATGATCCCTGCCCCAGTCCTCGCGCATCAGGGCGGCCTTGGGGTCGTCGTCGTAGCGGATGATGTCGATCAAACGGTCAAGGTTCAGAAAGGCGATGATAAACCCTTCGAGAACCTCCAGCCGGTGATCGATCTTTTCCAGCCGATGCCGGGACCGCCGCTGCAACACTTCGCGCCGATGGTCGAGAAAGGCGCGCAGGACCTCTTTCATCGAACAGACCTTGGGCGTGACGCCGTCGATCAGCACGTTCATGTTGAGCGAGAAACGCACCTCCAGATCGGAGTTGCGGAACAGCATCCCCATGAGAAGTTCGGGATCGACGTTCTTGGACCGCGGTTCGATGATCATGCGCACATCATCGGCGGATTCATCTCGCACATCGCCCAGAATGGGGATCTTCTTGGTCTGGATCAGTTCGGCGATCTTTTCGATCAGGCGCGATTTCTGAACCTGATAGGGGATTTCCGTGATCACGATCTGCCACAGCCCACGACCGAGGTCTTCCACCTCCCACCGGCAGCGCAGGCGGAACCCGCCTTTGCCGGTCCGGTAGG
>NZ_LWGH01000284.1:0-3694 GCF_001635395.1 Sulfitobacter sp. HI0129
CAAGGCGAAGGCCCCCAGCAGGAACAGCATCGCGCCGCCCAGAAGCAGCGTCATCAGCGCCGCTGCCGCGACCAGACTGGCGAAGACGACCGCGAAGGTCGGAATGACCGATCCAAGTACGTCCAGCCCGTCCATCGCCGCGAACCGCGCGCCCACTATCGCGAAAATGGGCCCGAAGAGCAGCGCCGGCCCCGCGATCATCGCCACCGCCACCGGAAAGAGCAGCAGATGCAGGTAAAAGGGCAGCCGGGCGATGCGCAGCATGTTGTCGGCCATCCAGCGTTCCAGCCGCCCGGTGACGCCGCCCATGACCGGCAGATAGATCAGCGCCACCACGAGGCTCGCGCTCAGCACGAAGATGAGCGTGACGGGAAGCATCCCCATGAACTCCCCCGGCACGCCGGGCCAGAACAACATGGGCAGAAAGGCACAGAGCGTCGTCGCGGTCGAAGAGATGATGGGCCAGAACATGCGCTTGGCGGAATCCACATAGGCGTGCATCGGCCCCACGCCTTCCTGCTGGCGCGCATCGGCGTATTCCACCACGACGATGGCCCCGTCGACGAGCATGCCCACCGCGAGGATCAACCCGAACATCACGATGTTGGAAATGGAGATTCCCATGAGCGCGAGAAAGGCAAAGCACAACAGGAACGAGGTGGGGATGGCGAAGCCCACCAGCAACGCGGCGCGGATACCCAAGGCCCCCAGCACCACGATCATCACCAGCGCCACCGCCGTCAGTACCGATCCAAGAAGCTGTTGCACCATGCTGTCCACGATCCGGCTCTGATCGTTGGAGGTGCCCACGGTGACCGCCGCCCGGAGGCCTTCGGGCCAGGCCGCGCTGCGGTCCTCCACGATGCGCCGCACTTCGGAGGCCGTGTCGATCAGGTTGAAGCCCTTGCGTTTGATCACCTGCAGGGCAAGCGTCTTTTCCCCATTGAAACGGGCGGTGCCCAGCCTGTCCTCGAAAGTGAGGTTGATGGTCGCAAGATCCCCCAGCGTGACCACACGGTCGCCGTTCGTCGTGACCGGCAGGTTATAGACATCCTCCGCCCCGGAGAAGGACGAGGGTATCTTGACCGCGAAGGTGCCCTGCGCGCTTTCGACCTCTCCCGCGGCGATAAGCTGGTTGTTGTTCTGCACCACCTGAATAAGCTCACCCGCGGTCACGTCATAGGCTTCGAGCCGCAGCGGGTCGATCACCACTTCGAGCATCTCGTCGCGGTTGCCTGCGATCCCGGCCTCCAGCACCGCGTCCAGTGCTTCGAGGTCGTCCTGCAGATCACGGGCAACGCGCGTCATGGTGCGTTCCGGCACGGGGCCGGTCAGGTTGACGATGATGATCGGGAATTCGGAGAAATTAATCTCCTTGATCAGATATTTCTCCGCCCCGTCGGGAAAGTTGGCTTCTGCCGTGCTCATGGCGTCGCGCACATCGGCCATGACCTTGGTCTTGTCCCAGCCAAATTCGAATTCCAGCGCCACCCCGGCGTAGTTCTCGGCGGCGGTGCCGGCCATGGATTTCAGCCCGTCCAGATCGCCCAGTTCCGTTTCCATCGGCTTGACCAGCAGCGTTTCGCTGTCCGCCGCCGAGATGCCGGGGAAGCTGACCGATACGAAGAGCGCCGGGATCTCGATGTCCGGCTCGCCTTCCTTGGGCAGGGTGGAATAGGCATAGGCCCCCACCACGAGGCTGAGCAGGATGAAGGCCAGCACCATGCGCGCCCGGCTGGCGGCCCAGTCTACGATGCCGCTCACTGGCCCACGTCCCGGCGGGTGGGGGTAACGCGCACCCCGGCGATGACGTATTCCTGCCCCAGCACGATGATGTCCGCCTCTTCCGGTAGGCCGGTGACCCAGACCCCTTCGCGGGTGTCACGGATCAGCGTGACCGGGGCGAAGGACACGACATCCTCCGCATCGACAAGGCGCAGGCCCAGCGTGCCTTCGTCGTTGAGCGTGAGGGCGGACTGGGGCACCAGATGCGCCGGGACGCCTTCGGCGGCGATGGCGATTTCGGCGGTCTGGCCGTCCCGGATCGTCAGATCGTCATTGGGTACCGCGATTTCCACGCGGAATGTGCGGGTGGTGGGATCGGCGGAGCGGGACAGGAAAGTTACCTTCCCCTCCAGCTCGCGGTCCCCCGCGGCAAGCCGGGCGCGCGCCGGGGCGCCGAGGGACACGTGATCCACCTCTGTTTCGGGAACGAAGGCCACCAGTTTCACCGGGTTGAGCTGGATGATCGTCGCACAGAGCGCACCGGGCTGCAGCAGACTGCCCAGTTCGGCGGTATCGCTTTCCAGAAGCCCGTCGAAGGGGGCGGAGATGGTGAGGCGGGCGATCTCCTTTTCCGCAGCGGCGAGGGCGGCGCTGGCGGCCTCAATCCCTGATCGCGCGGCGCTCAGCCCGGCGTCCGCCGTGCTGACCCCGGCGCGTGCCGCGGCGACGGCGGCATCGGCCCCCGCCACCCGGGTCTGGGAGGCGAAGCCGTCTTCGATCAGCCGGGTGGCCGCGTTCTGCGCGATCAACGCCTCGTCGAGCCGTGCTTTTGCTTCTTCCACCCGCGCTTCTGCCTCGGGCACGCGGGATTGTGCCTCGGCCAGCCGGGCGCGGGCTTCGGTCACGGTGTTTGCGCGCGTGCCGGGATCCAGCACGCAGAGCGCATCACCGGCCGAAACGGTCGCCCCCTTGCGCAGCGGTTCGGACACCACGGTCGCCGAGGTTTCGGCGCGGACATCGACCTGCCGGGCCGCCGTGGTCTGCCCCCGCAGCACGACCGCGCTGTCGATGGTCCGGGCGGTCGACCCCTGCACCACGACCTTCACCAGCCGGTCAGCCCCGTTCCCGGCGGTGGGGGCATTGCCTACCGTGGGAGCGCCCCCCGCTTCATTTGTGAGCTGTGCAGGCGCCGTCGCCTCCTCCGCACCCATCCCGAGGGCGGCGAGCAGGGCGGGCCGCTCGAATACGACCATGTAGAGGGCGAGCGTCACCGCAAGTGCCGCGATGATGGAAAAGACGCGCATTTCGATCCCCCACTTCCAGATCGTTCGGGGCCGAAGGCGCGGCCCCACCTGCGTTTAGCCCAGAACCCGCGCCCTGACCAGTTTTTGGCGCCCGATTCCGCCCTCGATGCGACATTTGGCGACAGGATCTGCCCGGTTTTCAGCCTCCGCGCGGGGCCGGGGCGACCCTTCGCCGTCCGCTTGCCCTTGGCTTGCCCCCGGCGGCACGCTATGACGTGCGAAATCAAGCCCCGGAGACCAAGCCGCATGAGCGATACCGACAGCTTTATCGACGAAGTGAACGACGAGGTCCGGCGCGACAAGCTGTATCGCCTGATGCGCCGCTACGGCTGGATCGCGGTGGTTGCCATCCTGCTCATCGTCGGTGGCGCGGCCTGGACCGAATACCAGAAAGCACAGGAACGCGCGAAGGCCGAAGCGCTGGGCGATGCGATGCTGGCCGCCCTGCGGGCGGACGATCCGGCCACCCGGGCCGCCGCGCTGGACAAGGTAACCACGCAGGACGGCGCTTCTGCCGCCGTGCTGGCCCTGCTGCGCGCCGCCGAACAGGCCGAGGCGGGCGAAGATGCCGCTGCCGCGCAAACGCTGGATGCAGTCGCCCTGTCGCCGGAAATCCCCGAAATTTACCGCGAGATCGCGCGGTTCAAGGCCGTGACGCTGCGCGG
>NZ_LWGH01000285.1:0-7244 GCF_001635395.1 Sulfitobacter sp. HI0129
GGGCCGGGGCGGCGCATCGCGGTAGCGGGTGGCGGCGACACGTGCGGTGGCCTCGGCCACCCCATGGGCGGGGGCCTGTCCGGTCGCCCCGATCAACGGCCCGTCGAACGGGGGCAGGTTGCCTTCGTCCAGCAGCGCGGGTTCTGCCAGATGCGGATTGCCAAAACCCTGCACGAACAACTGTCCCCGGCGCGCATCCACGGCACAGACACAGGGGCCTTCATGCCCGTAGCGCAGCGCCTCGAAGGCGGAAACTCCCACCGCGGGTCTGCCTAGCCCCAAGGCCAGACCGCGGGCCGCCGCCACTGAAATGCGAATGCCGGTAAAATTCCCCGGCCCGATCCCTACTCCGATCGCGGAAAGGTCGCCATAGGCTGCGCCTGCCGCGTTCAACAGTTCTGCACAAAGGCCCATCAGCCGTTCGGCCTGACCCTTCGCCATCTCTTCCCGCGCGCTTTCGATGATCCGGTCGCCGGAGAGCAAAGCGGCCGCGCAATGCGCGGCCGATGTGTCGAAAGCGAGGATAAGCGGCGCGTCAGGCAACCGGACGCACCTCTGTGACCTCGGGGATGTAGTGCCGCAGCAGGTTCTCGATGCCCATCTTCAGCGTCAGCGTGGAAGAGGGGCAACCCGCGCAGGCACCCTGCATGTGCAGATAGACGACACCGCGCTCGAAGCCATGGAACGTGATGTCGCCCCCGTCCTGCGCCACGGCGGGGCGGACCCGGCTGTCCAGCAGTTCCTTGATCTGGCCGACGATCTCACCGTCTTCGCCGTCATGGGCCGCGTGGCCGGAGGCATGTTCATGACCCGAAGCCATGACCGGTTGACCGGATTGGAAATGCTCCATGATCGCACCGAGCAGAGCGGGTTTGATATGGTCCCATTCGACATTGTCGGCTTTGGTCACGGTGACGAAATCATTGCCGAAGAACACCCCGGCCACACCGTCGACGGCGAAAAGCCGGGTCGCGAGCGGAGAGGCATCCGCCGCATCGGGGGAGGGGAAGTCAGCGGTTCCCATCTCAAGCACGGTCTGGCCCGGCAGGAACTTCAGCGTCGCCGGATTCGGCGTGGATTCTGTTTGTATGAACATTGTTCTATTCCTTGCATCGGGATGCGACTGATATGCGCAGCATGCCATGACGAGTCAAGGTTTGGAACGATTCTAAAAGCTGGTCCCGCAATAGGCGCCGCAGCGCCGAATGGCGGGCCCGGGCTGAATAATTCGCTTTGAGCGCAGTGCATTACAGGGTAAATAGCAGCCATCGATGCATGAGTCGTCCGGCCCGATGGCCAAAGCGGCTGCGCTGCATCTTTTCTGGATCATATCATGGACATATTGCTTGGTTTGGGTGTGCTGTCCGCCAGCACGCTTCTGTTTGCCGCGGGGTTCGCCGCGCATCGCCGTCCCGTGCCCGCCCGCTGGACGCGCCTTCCCGGTCTCAGCATGCTGTTCTGCGTGACGCTGACGATGATGGCACCCGTCGGTCTGGGCTTTCTCGTGAAGGCGGCGCTGACGCCGCAGACCTTCACCGCGGGCACGGTCATGTGGTTCCTTCCGGTGGCGGCACTGGCAGCAGCAGCGGTCGTTTTCACACCCGTTCTCATCCGTAGTGTGCGCAAGGCAGGCACGCCTCCGGTCGTGCCCGCGTCCCAGCCGCTGGCGGTCGAACCCGGCCTCGCTGCCTGACGCCCGGTCGCGCCGCCCTCAGGGACGGCGCGCCTGATCAGGTGATCGCTTCCAGCCGTTCCTTGCTGAGATTGCCCGGCACGATGGTAATGGGGACGGGCAGCGTGCCCGCATTGCGGGACAACTGGGTTACCAGCGGGCCGGGGCCTTTTTTCTTGTCCGAACTGGCGCCCAGCACGAGAACGCCAATCTCGGTATCGTCCATCACCTGTTGGACGATCTCGTCCGCAGGCACGCCTTCGCGGATGACAAGCTCCGGCTCCACACCCTGCTTGTCGCGCATCCACTTGGCGAAAACCTCGAAATGTACCTCGATCCTTTCGCGGGCCTCTTCGCGCATCACCTCGCCAACGCCGATCCAATGATTGAATTCATCCGGCGGAATGACGGAGAGAACCGCGACACCGCCCCCCGTGCGCGCCGCGCGCAGGGCCGCGAACCGCATCGCGTTCAGACATTCCGTGCTGTCGTCCAGCACCACCAGAAACTTCCGCATGTCGTACTCCGAAAAGGGCCGCGGCGATAATGGCGCGCCGGGCACCGGCTGGCAATGGCTCCCGCGCGTCAGTTGCCGTGGCCCGTCGTATCAGCTTCCGGCAGCGTCGGAGGAGGCGGCCCAGTCCCAGTACATCTCTCGTACCCGGCGGGTGACAGGGTTCTGATTGGCACCGGTGCCATAGCGCGTTTCATCGAAGGCGCTGACCGGCGTGACCTTCATCATGTTGCCGGACAGGAAAACTTCGTCCGCGGCGTGGAAATCATCGAAGGACAGCACGGATTCATGCACCGTCATTCCGTCGGCGCGCATGTTGGCGATATGACGCGCCCGGGTGATCCCGGCAAGGAATGTGCCGTTGGGAATGGGGGTAAAGACCTCTCCATCGCGGACCATGAAGACATTGGCGGAGGCGGTTTCGGCCACGTTGCCCGCCGCGTCCGCCACCAGAGCGTTGCCGAAGCCCTTGGCGCGCGCCTCGACCATCATGCGGGCATTGTTGGGATAGAGGCACCCGGCCTTGGCGTTGACCACGTTGTCCTCCAGCACCGGGCGGCGGAAACGGGTGCGCGTCAGCGTGGTGGCGGCCTCGGGAGGGGCCATGGGGATCTCTTCGAGGCAGAGGGCGAAGCCGGTGGCGCCTTCCTTCGGCACGATGCCCAGATCGCCGCCCTCTATCGCCCAGTACATGGGGCGAATGTAGACCGCCGCCTCCTTCGGGAACCGCGCGAGGCCATCGCGCGCGATGGCGACGATATCATCGGTGGTCACGGTCGGCGTGATCATCAGCGCGGCGGCAGAGCGGTTCACCCGGGCGCAATGCGCCTGCAGGTCCGGCGCCAGCCCATCGACCATTCGCGCCCCGTCGAAGACCGTCGTCCCCAGCCAGGCGCCGTGATCGGCCGCCTTCATGATGGGTACATCGCCTTCGTGCCAAGTGCCCTCGTAATAGGTGCGAATGTTTGTGCCTGTGGCCATGGGAATGTCCTGTGCTCAGGGCGCGCTGCGATAGGTGCCTTCGGGAAGATTCAATGCCGCAGCCAGATCACGCAACTGGGCCGGGGACAAGGTGATTTTGGCGACCCGATCTGTCCTCGGGTCCCATTGCTCGAACGTGACCTCGCTGTCGAAGGCATGCACGGTCACATCTTCCCGAAGCGGGGATTCCCCTTCGTCGATCAGGGTGATCACGGTGGCGTCGAATTCGTGCTCGATGGTAAACATGGGGGCAGACTATGCCTTCGGCGGATCAATGCAAGCGGCTGGGTGAAATCGCCGTGAACGGGGTGGCGGCCCTCGACGGGCGTGTTAGTTTGAGCGCCAGAGATACCGATGGAGGACCGCCCGATGATGAGGACCGTACTGGCCGCGCTGGCAACTACCGGATTGCTCGCGGCCTGTGACGTGGCGCCGGTGCCGCAACAGCCGGTGCCGACCGGTGGCCAACCGGCCCCTGTGCCCGCCCCCGCGTCCCGCCCGGACCAGCGGCCCAACACCCTGTCCACCGCCGAGGCCGCACGTACATTCGTCAGCGTGGTGCGCACGGTCGAACCCGTGGCGGAGCGCGAGTGCCGCGCGCGCACATCGCAGATCAACTGCGATTTCAACATCGTGGTGGATGACCGCCCGAACCAGCCCGCCAACGCCTACCAGACCGTCGATCGCGCCGGTCGACCGGTGATCGCCTTCACGCTGGGGCTGATCTCTGACGCCCGCAACGCGGATGAACTGGCTTTTGTGATGGGCCATGAGGCCGCGCACCATATCGCGGGTCATATCGACAGGCAGCAGCAGAATGCCGTGGCCGGTGCCGTGATCTTCGCCGGGCTGGCGACGTTGAGCGGCGGCAATGCCTCCGCCGTGCAATCGGCTCAGCGGCTGGGCGCGCAGGTCGGGGCGCGGAGCTATTCCAAAAATTTCGAACTGGAGGCCGACGCGCTGGGCACCATCATCACCGCGCGCGCGGGGTATGATCCGTTGCGCGGGGCCGAATTCTTCGCGCGCATCCCCGATCCGGGTGACAAGTTCCTCGGGACCCATCCGCCCAACGCATCCCGCCTCGATACCGTGAGACGCACTGCAGCCGGTCTTTGATCCGGCGCGGGGCGTGTTGCGCGAACTGGGCGTCGTTCTGTCTGACCGGGGATCGCGCTATGCGGTTTCCGGTGCCACTGTCGCCGACCGGGGGCAGATCGATGCAGTTGTCGCGGAACTCGCAGGGCGCAAACCCTACAGCAAGGCCACCCATAACACCTGGGGCGCAATCCTGTCGGACGGGGGTGCCGCCAAGGCGGATGACGGCGAAAGCGGTGCGGGAATGGTCATCCTGCGGATGCTGGAACGCGAAGGGTTGGAGGATCACCTTGTCGTCGTAACCCGTTGGTATGGGGGCAAACATCTGGGCGGCGACAGGTTTCGCCACGTGCAAAGTTGCGTGCGGGCCTATCTGGACACTCTGGCGGGCGACACAAGGTAGCCTTTGTCAGATCATACGGGCTGCAGACTGATCGCGATGGCCGCGAAGAAGGCGGCGGAGGCGGTCAGGACGAAACCGTGCCAGATCGCGTTCTGATAGCGCATCCCGGCGTGCGCATAGATGATCGTACCGAGCGAATAGATCAATCCGCCCGCCGCGATAAGGCCGAGCGCCGTTCCCGGCAGACGTTCCCACATGGGCCAGACAAGCAGCACGCTGAGCCAACCCATCCCGAGATAGAGCGCAAGCGAGCCACGCGCATCGAGCCGCCAGAACCAGAGCTTCGCCACCGCACCGATCACCGCAAGCGTCCAGATCACGCCCAGGATGCCATAGGCAAAGCCCGACCCGATCAGCACCACGAGCGGTGTATAGGTCCCGGCGATCTTGAAGTAGATCGCCGCATGGTCGATCCGGCCCAGAAAGGGGCGCGTCCTGTCGAAAGGCAGCAGATGGTAAATGGCGGAGGCCACGAAAGACAGCAGAATGCTGCCCACGTAAAGCGCCGTCGCCGTCACCGGGGCCCCGGTTTGCGAGGCATGGAGCAGCAGCAAGATGCTGGCGGGAATGGCAAATGCCAGCCCCAGCACATGCACCGTGCCGTCTGCGACCGTTTCGGCGATGGAAGTGGGATAGGCCATGAAAAGCGACCTAATCTTTTCGCGGAAACTTGCCAGATCTGACCTTGAGTAAAGTGCGCTCAGCGCGGTTTGTTGCCGTCGATCCAGCGCGACATCATCGTCCGGTCCCGGAAACATTCGGGGGGAATTTGCTGCCTTTTGAGCCGGGCGATCCGCTCGGCAAAGGCCACCTGTTTGGACGACGGGTAGTTGGTGAACTTGCATGCGGGGGCGGACTTTTGCGCATCGATCCACCGGGACAGGGCCGCGCGGTTCCGGGCCAGATCGGCGGGGAACTTCACGCCGGTCTTGAGGGCCAGCGCCTGCGCATAATGGATCTGCTTTTCGGTCGCGGGCAGGGCGTCGGGGGTGGCGGCATCTTCAGCCGCTGCGTTCTTTGCGACGGGGGCATCGAAGATGCCGGGAAACTGGGGCTGGAAAGACATTGACCGTTCTCCGTTTCGTTCTTTCGCATATAGAACGTTTAGGGAACAAATTCAAGGTCGTTGTGTTTTCGCTGCGCTGGACCCCTATATCTAGGGGCGGCAATGTTCTGTGACAGGGGCGAAGTCAGACCCGGCGACCCCACAGATCGTATTCGCCTGCTTCCTCGACCTCTACCGTGACGATGTCACCGACGCGCAGCGTTTCGTGCCCTTCGTCGATGAAGAGGTTACCGTCGATCTCGGGGGCGTCGGCCTTTGTCCGGCATGTGGCGGCGTCCTCCTCCACCTCATCCACGATGACTTCGATGCGGCGGCCGACTTTCGCTGCAAGCTTGGCTTCGGAAATGGCCTGTGCCTTGGCCATGAACCTGTCCCAGCGATCCTGTTTTACCTCGTCGGGGACGTGATCCGGTAGATCGTTTGAGCGGGCACCCGCCACGTTTTCGTACTGAAAGCAGCCCACACGGTCGAGCTGCGCCTCATCCAGCCAGTCCAGAAGGACCTGAAACTCTGCTTCAGTCTCTCCCGGGTAGCCGACGATGAAAGTGGAACGCAACGTCAGATCGGGGCAGATCGCGCGCCAGGCCGCGATCTCATCCAGCGTTTTCGCGGCGGCAGCGGGCCGCGCCATCCGCCTGAGCACCTCCGGATGGGCATGCTGGAAAGGAATGTCGAGATAGGGCAGAACGCCGCTCTGCCCGTCGGCCATCAGCGGGATAAGCTGGCGCACATGCGGATAGGGATAGACGTAATGCAGCCGAACCCAAGCCCCGAGCGATCCAAGGTCGCGCGCAAGATCGGTGATATGCGCGCGATGGCCGCGGTCTTCGGCGTGCTTGATATCGACCCCGTAGGCGGAGGTGTCCTGCGAAATGACCAGCAGTTCCCGCACGCCGCTTTCCACCAGCTTTTCAGCTTCCCGCAGAACCGCATGTGCCGGGCGGGACTGCAAACGCCCGCGCATATCGGGGATAATGCAGAACTTGCACTTATGATTGCAACCCTCTGAAATCTTGAGGTAACTGTAATGACGTGGGGTGAGACTGACCGCCTGTTTCGGCATCAGGTCGATGAACGGATCGGGCCGGGGCGGCACGGCCCCATGTACGGCGTCCAGCACCTGTTCGTATTGGTGCGGGCCCGTCACGGCAAGGATCTTCGGGTGGTGTTCGCGGATGTAATCAGGCTCCGCCCCGAGGCATCCGGTAACGATGACACGCCCGTTCTCCGTCAGCGCCTCACCGATGGCATCCAGCGATTCCGCCTTGGCTGAATCGAGAAAGCCGCAGGTGTTCACGATCACCGCGTCGGCCCCCGCATAGTCCGGCGATACCCCGTAACCTTCGGCGCGCAGCCGGGTGAGGATCCTTTCGGAATCCACCAGGGCTTTCGGACAGCCGAGGGAAACCATGCCGATCGTCGGCTGACCGGGGCGGGCGGGATCGCCGATCCGGGCCTTGGGGGCCAGGTCGGGGCGCAGATTTGGGGGGTTCGTGCTCATCTTTTGCGCTAT
>NZ_LWGH01000286.1:0-6286 GCF_001635395.1 Sulfitobacter sp. HI0129
AGGATTACCTCGACTACGATTCGGACATCAACCGCATGGGTCGGGTGGTTGCCCTGGGCGGTACGCTCGATGATTTCACCACGGACCTCAAAGCGCGGTTCGCCGAACCGGGGGCGGAATGGAAATATGTCTCCATCGACACCCATGTGCTCGGTATGGTCACGCGGGGGGCCACCGGCCGGTCGATCCCGGACTTGCTGTCGGAAAAGATCATCGCGCCCATGGGGCTTGAATATGAACCCTATTACGTGACCGACGGCACGGGAACCGCCTTCGTTCTGGGTGGTCTGAATATGACGACGCGCGACTACGCCCGGTTTGGCCAGATGTATCAGCAGGGCGGGCGCTGGAACGGCAGGCAGATCGTACCACAGGACTGGGTCGAGGAATCGACGCGCCCCAGCGCGCCCACGGCCCCGGGCCGGATCGGTTATGGCTATCAGTGGTGGATCCCGCAGGGCGCGGCAGAAGGGGAATACATGGCGCGCGGCGTCTATGGGCAGTACATATATGTGGATACCGCCCGCAACGTCGTCATCGCGGTGAATTCCGCGGATCGCGGTTTCCGTGAGCCGGGCGTGTCGGAAAGCAATATCGCGATCTTCCGCGAGATCGCTGAAAGCCTGTGAGGATGCCATGGAACCGGACGATCCCGTCAATGTACTGAACGGCCCCCTGATGCTCTGCGGACGCGACCCGATGACGGGTTTCTTCCGCGACGGCCATTGCAACACCTGTGAGGAAGACGCCGGCAGCCATACCGTCTGCGCGGTGATGACCGCCGAATTCCTCGCCTATTCCAAATATGTCGGCAACGACCTCAGCACGCCGCGACCGGAGTTCGGATTTGCGGGATTGCAGCCCGGGGATCGGTGGTGCCTCTGTGCAGGGCGTTTCCTTCAGGCAGCGGACGAAGGCTGCGGGCCGAAGGTCGATCTGGCCGCGACCCATCGGCGGGCGCTCGATGTCGTGCCGTTGGACATGCTCAACGCCCATGCGATCACGCAGGATGGCGGGGCGTCGAATTGATGAAGATTACCCTGCCCCTCGCTGTCACGCTCGCGTTGCTGTCGCCCGCTTCCCTGCTTGCCCAAGCGGAGCTGCGGCCTGCCGATCAGGCCCGGCTGGACGGCTATGATGCCGCGGCGGGTGATGCTTTGCTGCGCGCATTGGCAGAAGGCGCACCCGATGATGTGGCGGCCCTTACGACCGCCCTTTCAGGGACACCTGCGGTTGCCTTCGATCCCAGCCTCGCGGGCGACTGGAAGTGCCGCACGCTCAAGCTGGGCGGGCCCGCGGGGCTGATCGCCTACACGCCCTTCGATTGCCAGATCACCCTGCGGGCGGACGGCTTCGAATTCGAAAAGCTCTCGGGCTCCCAACGGACCAAGGGGCGGATCATCATGCGGGACGGGCGGGCGATCTATGTAGGCGTGGGATTCGCTGCCGGGGAAACTCCTCCGGATTATCCCGACCTGCCCGAGGATTTCCGCTCTGACGGGCGCATTCAGGCCGATGTCGCGGTCGTCGAACGGGTCAGCCCCAACCGAGCGCGGCTGTTGTTTCCGGCCCCCGCGGTNGAAAGCGACTTCGACATACTCGAACTCACGCGCTGATCGGCTGCAGCGGCGGCCACCGCCCCGGTGTCTTCTTTCATGCCGTGGGCGGGCAAAAGCGCATCATCCAGCAGATCTTCGATGAAAAGCCCCAGCAATTGCGGGCGGCCCGCCACGTCCGCCTTGCGGTAAATGGCGTTGGTCTGCGCCTTCACGGTCCCTTCAGAGGTCCCCCGCAGCCCCGCGATTTCGCGCGTGCTGAGACCCTTTGTCAGGAAAAGCGCCACATCCCGTTCCGCGGGCGTCAGCTTCCACGCATCGAAATGTTCGTGCAGGATGTCGACAAACCCCGAAGAGCACAGCCGCAGCTTCTCTTCCGCCGCCTGGGCCCGCCGAAGCGAAGCACGAAGCGCGATCCAGCCGAGTACAACGCCCAGAACGAGGCCTGCGGCCTGTATGAGGCTGCGAATTTCGCTCGTGCCCCAATCCATCCACGGGCTGTGAACGTGCAGAAAGCCCATCACGGTGGCGGAAACGAAATAAAGCGCCGCGTTGAACTGCAGCGCAGCCACCAGCCAGAGTGCGATAAGTTTGTAATTGCTCATGACCGATCGGCTCCTTGCTGGAACACTCGATCTAGTCGGTAAGGCAGAGGGTACAAGGCATATCACCCCTGCGTGATTCACATAGCTGAAAAATTGAACCCACGCCGACTTACGCCAGCCGGGCTGAAACACATCCAGATTAGCCCTTATTTGGCGCCCGCCCCGAGGGGCGAGCGCGAGTTGTCAGTCGGTTCGATCAGCGCGGTACGCGGTCGTCATGCTCGTCCTTTGCGGTGGACTGATAGACGGTGCGTGTATCGGTGTACTGATCTTCCGCACGCAGGGTGCCGTCACCGTAGACTACGCGCTGCTCAACCTTGCGATCGGGATCGTTGCGCGAGGAAAAGGTCACTTCGCTGTCTGCGTGGTAGCCAACCTGATGACCTTCGCGGCCTTGTGCAAAGGCGGATGTACCGGCCACGGCGAGGACAAGGGCGGATGCGGTAAGTGTTGTTGTCAGTTTCATGTCTTGCTCCTTTAGTTTCAGACCCGATGCCGCCAAAGCCGAATGACTTGCTGCGTCGTCGGGATGAGGTGGATAAAGGGACGAAACCGGCAGAAGGCCATGCATCACAGGTTTAGGCTGGACCCTATAAACCGATGAACAAGGGCGCTAAACCTGAGTTTAGCATCGAAAACCCTATCAATATCGCTTGCCAAACCATTGTTATATTGATGAATTATGCAATCCTAGAATTAACAAAGTTCGGATGACGTCTTTCCTCGCCGCACCGGGAAACGCTCCGAAAAATCGCCCTATGTCTTTCGTTTAGACAGCAAAAAGGGCGGAGCCGACCTGCCGGAACCGCCCTCTTCGAAGATTTCTGTGCCTGCGCTCAGACGTTCATCTCGAACCCCAAGGCCTTTGCGACGGTGAAGATGTCCTTGTCGCCCCGCCCACACATGTTCATGCAGATGATGTGGTCCTTGGGCAGGTCCGGCGCGATCTTCATCACATGCGCCAAGGCATGCGAAGGTTCGAGCGCCGGGATGATCCCTTCCTGCGCACAGCAGAGCTGGAACGCCTCCAGGGCCTCGGCATCGGTGATGGAAACATATTTCGCCCGGCCGATTTCGTGCAGCCACGCGTGTTCCGGCCCGATCCCCGGATAGTCCAACCCGGCAGAGATCGAGAACCCTTCGAGGATCTGCCCGTCATCATCCTGCAGCAGGTAGGTGCGGTTGCCGTGCAGCACGCCGGGTCGCCCCCCGGTCAGGGAGGCGCAATGCTCCATCTTGTCGTTCACGCCCTTGCCGCCCGCTTCGACGCCGATGATGTTCACTTCCTTGTCGTCAAGGAACGGGAAGAACAGACCCATGGCGTTGGACCCGCCGCCGATGGCCGCGACGACCGTATCGGGCAGACGGCCTTCGGCCTTCGTCATCTGTTCGCGGACTTCCTTGCCGATGATAGCCTGAAAATCGCGCACCATGGCCGGATAGGGATGCGGGCCCGCGACGGTTCCGATACAATAGAAAGTATCGCGCACATTGGTGACCCAGTCGCGCAACGCGTCGTTCATCGCGTCCTTCAGGGTGCCCCTGCCGCTGGTCACGGGAATGACCTCGGCCCCCAGCAGGCGCATGCGGAAGACGTTGGGCGCCTGCCGCTCGACGTCATGTGCGCCCATGTAGACCACGCATTGCAACCCGAACTTGGCGCAGACCGTGGCCGTGGCCACGCCGTGCTGGCCCGCTCCCGTCTCGGCGATGATGCGTTTCTTGCCCATCCGCCGGGCGAGGATGATCTGCCCTAGCACGTTGTTGATCTTGTGCGCGCCCGTGTGGTTCAGCTCGTCGCGCTTCATGTAGACCTTGGCGCCGCCAAGATGGTCCGTCAGCCGTTCGCAGAAATAGAGCGGGCTGGGCCGGCCCACGTAATGGGTCCAGAGATCGTCCATCTCGGCCCAGAAGCTGTCGTCGGTCTTGGCCTTCTCATACTGTTCTTCCAGTTCGAGGATCAGCGGCATGAGCGTTTCGGACACGAAGCGCCCGCCGAAATCGCCGAAACGGCCATTTTCATCCGGGCCGGTCATGAAGCTGTTGAAAAGATCGTTTGCCATGGCGCGTCTCCTGCTCGCTACCCGCCTCCTTTAGCGCAGCGGCGCGGGCCTTGCCACCGTCACTTTCAGGTCGCGATGTCGCGTCATTCAAAGAGCTTCAGAAGCCCGCGCTTCAACTCGCCTTCCAGCTTGTCCTTGACCGCGTCTTCGACGGACTGCCCCTCTTGCGGCGCGAGGCCCAGTTCCTCGGTCAGTTCCTCTTCGAGTTTCTGCTTCACCTTCTGCTCCGCCCGCGCCTTTTCCTCACCGAAGTTGAGGTTAATCGCCGCCTTAACGTCCGCCTTGATAGAAGGATCAGCCCATGGGCCGGTGATATGCACCGGGATGGCAAGGCCACGGTCCCCGTTCAGGTGCAGGGCTTTGGGTGTGAGCGTATAGTCGATGGTCCGTTCGCCCAGCCCGACTTGCCCCGCCCCGGTGGCGTTGAAATTCGGCAGCAGCAGCGTCAGGTCGTCGTTTCGCAGAACCCCCGCCTGCATGGCAAAGCTGCCGGTGAGGGAATCGAACACCGTGGTGCCCCCCTGCACGTCGAAAGACCCCAGAAGCGCATCGAGGTCGATCCCTTCGATCGTGCCGCGCCCGACCGAGAAAGAGCCGTTGCCCCGCAAGGATTTCATCATTGCGTCGATGCTCTGCCCCGATCCAAGGAAGGAGACCTCCGCATTGGCGGTTCCGCTGAAGCGGTTGATCCCGGCGAGGCTTGAAAGGAGCGGATTTGCCCGGATCTCCTGCGCGTTCAACTGGCCCCCCACCGACAGGCCGCTGCGGTTGTTCACGACGAATTCGCCGGTAACCATTCCGTCGAAAACAGCGAGTTCCCGGATATCCGCCACCAATCGGGAAGCGTCGTTGCGCAGGACTGCGTGGACAGGGCCAAGCTGCACATCCCCTAGGTTTACCGCATTGGCGCGCAGACGCGCCTCGCCATCGAAGGTAGAAAGCACCGAGGCGTCAAGCGGCGTATCGGGCCATCCATCCGTCGCAGCCGGGGCCGCTGGGGTGCGGGCCCCGGCACCTTGCCGCTCCATCAGCGCGGAAAGATCGAGCGTTGCCGTACGCAGTTCCGCGTTGATCCGTGGCGTGCCATCGAGGATGAGGTCCGCCGCGCCCTCCAGCCGGTTGCCACCCAAGTCCGCCACAAGATCGCGCAGGAACAGCCGGCGGTCCGGCGTCAGCGTCAGTTGTGCCTTGACGTCGGCCTTCCGCCCCAGCCCCTCCGGCAAGATCACATCGGGCGCGCCCAAGGCACCCGCCAGCCGACTGGTATCAGCCGATTTGAACCACAGCGCCCCTTCAACCGCCCCTTCGAGCGAAGCGCGCCCTGTCAGGGTCATGCCCCCACCGGGCGCGGTGAGCCTGAGCGTTGCCGGGGTCACGGCACCTTCGAGAAACCGGTCGAAAGCGTCGATCTTCGCCTCCACCTGTACCGGTTCCCCCATGGGCCGGGCGGCGGCTTCGATCTTCGCGGGTCCCTGCCTGTCGGGCCAGTCCAGCGCAAGGTCCACATCCTCGTACCGCAGAGGGGCGGCGCCCTCGGCCACGTAGATCAAGGTGGCATCGGTAACGGTCAGCTTCTGGATACTGAGCGGGCGGCGCGGGCGGCCCTGCGCCGCGGTTGAACTGATCCCGGCGTCGCCGGTGGCATTGGTGAACCGCCAGCTTGCGCGGCCGTCGGCCCGCTGTTCCAGCCGGATCGTCGGACTGTGTGCCGCGATATTGGTGATGCGGATTTCACCGCGCAGCAGCGCCGAAGCGTCAATTCCGATCGCCGCATTGGCCGCCGTGAGCATCGCGCCATTATCGGCCCAATCGGCATTGCCGACCTCCAGCCCGCCCGCGCTGACGCCGAGGACGGGCCAGAAAGTCATGGCAACATCACCCGTGATCGCGACATCCCGGCCCGTCACCCGGCTGAGCTGGTCCGCCGCGATCCGCGCGATCCGTTCCTTCGGCAGCAGCATCAGCGACACGACCGCCACCACAAGGATCAGCGCGATCACGCCGAACAGCCATCTTACTAGTCTCATTGCCCGCTCCCCTGTCTCGGGCCCTTCCCCAGCCC
>NZ_LWGH01000287.1:0-6615 GCF_001635395.1 Sulfitobacter sp. HI0129
GAACACGCCCCCTTCGGTAAAGGTGATGTCGTGGCGCAGTTCGAACTTCTCATGCAGGGTGCCGTCGGGGGGCATACGGTGGTTCATCCGTCCCGGCAGATCGCGAATTTCAGGGTAGAGCGTACCGCCCATGGCGACGTTCACCTCCTGAAACCCCCGGCAGATGCCGAAAAAGGGCTGGCCGCGTTCGACGCAGGCCCGGATCAGCGGCAGGGTGATGGCATCGCGCGCCCGGTCAAAGGCGCCATGGGCCTCGGTCTCTTCCTCGCCGTATTCTTCCGGATGCACATTGGGCCGCCCGCCGGTGAAGAGGAAACCGTCGCAGACCTCCATCAGCTCCGACACCCGCAGAAGCCGGGGGTCGGCGGGAACGATCAGCGGCACGCAGTCGGAGACGAAGGCCACCGCATCCGAATTCATCTGCCCCCCGGCATGCACCGGGTACTGATCGTTCATGAGGTAGGAATTGCCGATGATGCCGACAACGGGTCGCGCCATGTCTGTGCCTCTGCTGCTACGCACTCAGCATAGCCGCAAGCCTCGGCGGCCTTCAACCCGCCTCAGATCTCGCCTTCCAGCCCCGCCGCGCTGATCCCGGCCATGGCCGCCTCGGCATCATTGTCCGACGTATCGCCGGTGACCCCGACGGCACCCAGTACCGCGCCCTTGCGATCGCGCAGCAGCACCCCGCCCGGCACCGGCACGACCTGGCCGCCGAAGACGCCGTTGACCGCCGCCATGAAATAGGCCTGATCCTCCGCCCGCTTCATCTGCGCGGTACCGGCCATGCCAAGCATCACGGCACCGTAGGCTTTGCCCTGCGCGATGGCGAAACGCCCCGGCGCTGCGCCGTCTTCCCGCTCGAAGGCCTGAACATGGCCGCCGGCGTCCAGTACGATGACCGAAAGCGGCTTCAGTTCCATTTCACGCCCCTTTTCAAGGGTCTTGCGCACAATTGTCCGTGCCTTGCGCAGCGATATCGTCATATTCGTGGGTCCTTCCAAATGGGGTCAAATCCTGGGGGGTCCGGGGGGCCAGCCCCCCCGGTCCGCGACGTGCCTACTGCTGTGCCGCTTTCCATTCCAGACGGCGCGCGTGCAGCACCGGCTCGGTATAGCCCGAAGGCTGCTCGCGACCCTTCAGCACAAGGTCGCGCGCGGCGGAAAAGGCGATACCGTCGAAATCGGGGCCCATCGGGGTATAGCCCGGATCGCCTTCGTTCTGCCGGTCGACGACCTGCGCCATCTTGCGCAGCCCTTCCATCACGCGATCTTCGTCGATGATGCCGTGGTGTAGCCAGTTCGCCAGCGCCTGGGCCGAGATCCGGCAGGTGGCGCGGTCCTCCATCAGACCCACGTCGTCGATGTTGGGCACCTTGGAACAACCCACTCCCTGATCGACCCAGCGCACGACATAGCCAAGGATGCCCTGCGCGTTGTTCTCGATCTCGCGGGTGATCTCCTCGTCCGACAGGTTGCGCCCTTCCAGCACCGGGATCGTCAGCAGCGCATCGAGCGAAGCGCGCGGGCCCGCGGCGGCCAGTTCATCCTGCCGCGCCAGCACATCGACCTTGTGGTAATGCATGGCGTGCAGGGTCGCCGCCGTCGGCGAGGGAACCCAGGCGCAGGTCGCACCTGATTGCGGATGGCCGATCTTTGCCTCCAGCATCTCGCCCATGCGGTCGGGCATGGCCCACATGCCCTTGCCGATCTGCGCGCGGCCCTTCAGCCCGCAGGCCAGACCGATATCGACGTTACGATCCTCATAGGCTTCAATCCACGTGGCGTTCTTCATGTCGCCCTTGGGCACCATGGGACCGGCTTCCATGCTGGTGTGGATCTCGTCGCCGGTCCGGTCCAGAAAGCCGGTGTTGATGAAGGCCACACGGTGCTTGGCCGCGCGGATGCATTCCTTGAGGTTCGCGCTGGTCCGGCGCTCTTCGTCCATGATGCCGAGCTTCACGGTATGCCGCGGCAGGCCGAGGGCATCCTCCACCCGGTCGAAAATCTCGTCCGAAAAGGCGACTTCGGCGGGCCCGTGCATCTTCGGCTTCACCACATAGACCGATCCGGTGACGGAATTGCCCCCGTCCCGCTTCAGGTCGTGCATGGCGATGAGCGTCGTCATCATGGCGTCCATCAGCCCTTCGCCGACCTCGTTGCCGTCGCGGTCGAGGATGGCGGGATTGGTCATCAGGTGGCCCACGTTACGCACCAGCATAAGCGAGCGGCCCTTGAGCGTGATCTCGCCCCCGTCAGGCGCGGTAAAGGTCCGGTCGGCGTTCAGAACGCGTTCGACACTCGCGCCACCCTTTTCGAAGCGTTCCGCCAGATCGCCCTTCATCAGGCCGAGCCAGTTGCCATATGCCAGCACCTTGTCTTCGGCATCGACGGCGGCAACGCTGTCTTCGCAGTCCATGATGGTGGAAACGGCGGATTCCAGTTCGATGTCAGAGACATGCGCCGCGTCGGCGCGGCCGATTTCATGTTCGGGATCGATGCGCAGGATGATGTGCAGCCCGTTGTGGCGGAACAGCAGCGCGGTCGGGCTGTCGGGCGCGCCCTGATAGCCGACGAAAAGCTCCGGTTCCGCCAGCCCCAGTCCGTGCATGACATGGGGCGCTTCGCCGGCGGAGGGAACGGCGCTCTGAGTAGTCTGGGTACCGCGGAAATCCTCGTCATTCAGCAACATGCCCTGCAGCGCGCCATCTTCGACGCGGTAGCCCACCAATTGCGCGTGACTGCCCGAGACGAGCGGCACTGTCTCGTCCAGAAACGCCTTGGCGCGGGCCACGACTTGCTGGCCGCGCTCGGGGTCATATCCGCCGCCTCGCGGGCCTTCGCCCAGCGCATCGGTGCCGTAGAATGCATCGTAAAGGCTGCCCCAGCGGGCGTTCGCGGCGTTCAGCGCGAAGCGGGCATTGGTGATCGGCACCACGAGCTGCGGCCCCGGGACCTTCGCGATCTCGGGATCGACGTTTTGCGTCTCCACGGTGAAATCGTCGCCTTCGGGCACGAGGTAGCCGATTTCGCGCAGAAAGGACTGATAGGCCTCGCTGTCATGCTCCTGCCCGGCGCGTTCCTTGTGCCAGGCATCAATGCGGGACTGCATCTCGGCCCGGGTATCCAGCAATTCGCGATTGCGCGGCCCCAGATCGTGCAGAATGTCGGAGAACCCTTTCCAGAATGCATCGGCTTCGATCCCGGTTCCCGGAAGCGCCCTGTCCTCGACAAAATCCGCCAGCTGACGGTCCACCTGCAATCCGTGCTTGTTCACCCTGTCGGTCATGCGCCTTCTCCCTCTTCGATCTCGGTCCGCGGGCCTGGCCCGCTCATGCTGATTTCCCCCGGGGATAACTTCACCCCCGGATGCGGTAAAGTCTTTTTACCAGTTTGCGGTGCTTTCGGAGGAATTCGCCGCTGCCCTTCCGGCCTTCGCCGCGCGCCGGCATCGGTGGGAGCAATAGCGGACCTCGTCCCAGTCATCTGACCATTTGCGGCGCCAGACCATTTCCCGCCCGCAGGCGGCACAGTCCTTCCTGGGCAGATCGGCTTTGCGAACCATCTTGGCCATGATGACGCCTCCTCATCGGGTTATCGGACCCCCGCACATGAAAAGAACGGCCCCCGTTTTCGGGTGACCGCCCTTTTTCTCGACACTTTCCCGCCGGTGCAGTGCCGATGCATCGCAAGGATGCCTAGTTCGATTCGTTCGTACCCGGCACGACCGGGTCCACCGCGGGCACCGAAGCCTCCGGCTCGGTCGCCTGATCGGTATTGGTCACGTCATCCGCAGTGGGATCGCCCCCGTTGATGATGACGTAGAAGATCAAGAGAACGATCATCAGACCGCCGAAAATCATTGCTCCGCGAATGCCAAGCAGGGCCGGCTTGTGCCGCTTTTCCTGCTTTTCGGTATTTGTGTCGGGTGCAGACATGTAGCGTCTCCTTAATATTCCGGGGGCCCGTCTTGCGGCCCCCTCGTTGGCTACATAACGTATGCGGAGCCTGTTTGTTCCCTCCCCCGCACGAGGATTCCCGATGCGCGATGCCGCCCCCCAGACCATTCACCTTTCGGATTATGCCCCCTTCGGGTATCTGGTCGACAGTGTCGAACTCGACTTTGCGCTCGATCCTCACAAGACCCGGGTCAAGAGCCGGATCGCTTTCCGGCCCAATCCGGCGGCGCAGGACCGCAGGTTTTTCCTGCATGGCGAAGGGCTCACCCTGATCGCGGCGCGCATCGACGGCAAGGAAGTGACCCCCAGCGTGACGGAGCAGGGGCTGACCTGCCAAGTGCCGGATGCGCCCTTCCTCTGGGAAGCGGAAGTGGAGATTGATCCGGCAGGCAACACCGCGCTCGAAGGGCTCTACATGTCGAACGGCATGTATTGCACCCAATGCGAGGCGGAAGGTTTCCGCAAGATCACCTACTACCCCGACCGCCCGGATGTTATGGCCGTCTTCACCGTTAAGATCGACGGCCCCCACCCCGTGCTGCTGAGCAACGGCAATCCGGTGGCCCAATCGCATCATCATGCCGAGTGGCACGATCCCTGGCCCAAGCCCGCCTATCTTTTCGCGCTGGTCGCGGGGGATCTGGTCGCCCATGCGGATCAGTTCACCACCGCCTCGGGCAAACAGGTCGCGCTGAACCTCTATGTCCGCCCCGGGGATGAGGGAAAATGCGCTTTCGGAATGGAGGCGCTGAAGGCGTCGATGCGCTGGGACGAAGAGGTTTACGGCCGTGAATACGATCTCGATCTCTTCAACATCGTGGCGGTCGACGATTTCAACATGGGCGCGATGGAGAACAAGGGGCTGAACATCTTCAACTCCTCCGCCGTGCTGGCCAGCCCCGAAACCTCGACCGACATGAACTTCGAGCGGATCGAAGCCATCATCGCACATGAATATTTCCACAACTGGACCGGCAACCGCATCACTTGCCGCGACTGGTTCCAGCTGTGCCTCAAGGAAGGTCTGACCGTCTTCCGCGACAGCCAGTTCACGTCCGACCTGCGCTCCGCCGCCGTGAAGCGTATCCGCGACGTGATTGATCTGCGCGGGCGCCAGTTCGCCGAGGATCAGGGCCCCCTCGCCCATCCCGTCCGGCCAGAGAGCTTTCAGGAGATCAACAACTTCTATACCGCCACGGTCTACGAAAAGGGCGCCGAGGTGATCGGCATGCTCAAGCGGCTGGTGGGGGATAAGGCCTATTACAAGGCGGTCGGTCTTTATTTCGACCGGCACGACGGGCAGGCCTGCACGATCGAAGACTGGCTGACGGTGTTCGGGGATGCGACCGGGCGCGACCTTTCGCAGTTCAAGCGCTGGTACTCCCAGGCCGGCACGCCCCGACTTTCGGTAGAGGAAAGCTGGGAGGGCGGCGTTTTCACCCTGACCTTCGCGCAAAAGACCCCACCGTCGGAGGCAACGCCGAGCCCGGAGCCCCTTGTGCTGCCCATCGCCGTGGGCCTGCTGTCGCCCACGGGGGAAGAGGTTGTGCCGACGCGTCTGCTGGAGATGACGGAAGCGGAACAAGCCTTTACCTTCGAAGGGCTGGATGAGCGGCCCACAGCCTCCATCCTGCGGGGATTTTCCGCCCCCGTGGTGCTGAACCACGATCTGTCGGACGAGGAGCGCGCGCTGCTCTTGGCGCATGATACCGATCCCTTCAACCGGTGGGAAGCGGGCCGGACCCTCGCCCGGCGGACGCTGACGCGCATGATCAACGAGGCGGCGGCACCCGACGCGGCCTATCTGGACGGTATCCACGCGGTGGTGATAAAGGGTGGCTTTGACGCGGCCTATCGCGCGCTGATGCTGGAACTGCCTGCCGCCTCTGAAATGGCGGCGGCCTTGGCCGAGGCGGGCGATACCCCCAACCCGGCTGCCATCTATGCCGCGAGCGAGGCGCTGCGCGGCGCGCTTTCCGACCGTTTCGCGGATGAGGCGCGCGCAATCTACGACGCGAACCAGATCACCGCGCCCTATCGCCCGGATGCCGAACAATCGGGCATGCGCAGCCTTGGCAACGCGATGCTGTCCCTGATCGCCCGGCAGGATGACGGGGCGCTCGCGCAGGAGCAGTTCCGCAGCGCTGACAACATGACGCAGCAACTGGCGGCGCTCGCCATCCTGCTGCGGCGGGACCACGGCGCAGAGGCGCTCGAAGCGTTCGAAAACCAGTGGCGGGACGACCGGCTGGTCATGGACAAGTGGTTCGGCCTGCAGGTGATCGAAGCGCATCCCGACGATGCCGCACAGGTCGCCGAGGCGCTGACCCGCCACCCGGCTTTCGCGTGGAAGAACCCGAACCGCTTCCGTGCCGTCATGGGAAGCCTTGCTGCAAATCACGCGGGCTTTCACCATGCCAGCGGCGCGGGCTACCGGCTGCTGGCGGACTGGCTGATCAAGCTCGATCCCGTAAACCCGCAGACGACCGCGCGGATGTGCGCCGCCTTCCAGACATGGCGCCGCTATGACGCCGACCGGCGCAACATGATCCGTGCTGAAGTCGCCCGCATCCTTGCCACGCCCGACCTCAGCCGCGACACGACGGAGATGCTGACCCGGATCCGGGGTGGCTGAAGCCCCGCTGCTGACCTATCGG
>NZ_LWGH01000288.1:0-11938 GCF_001635395.1 Sulfitobacter sp. HI0129
TCGAACGGACGAAGACGCTCGGCCTTGCCTCCTATCCCGGGGTGGCCAGTCCGACGGAATGTTTCACCGCCCTGCGGCATGGGGCGGACGGGTTGAAGTTTTTCCCGGCCTTCCTGACCGGCCCGAAGGGGATCGCGGCCATTCGCGCGGTTCTTCCCCCGCAGACGGCGACATATGCCGTTGGTGGCGTTGGCCCCGCGGATTTCGCGGAATGGTTTGCGGCGGGCATCACCGGCTTCGGCATTGGAACGGGGCTCTATACCCCCGGGCGGTCGGCCGAGGACGTCGCCCGGAGGGCTGCGGCCATTGTGGCCGCTTATGACGCGGCGCGCGAAACATGAGCGTCACGGTCCACGATCCGCGCGCCTGTCGGCTGGGGGAGGGCCCGCTTTGGCACCCTGAGCGGCGGCAGCTTTTCTGGTTCGATATTCTGGGCAAGCGCCTGTTGAGCCGTGAAGGTACTGATCAGCGGGAATGGCAGTTCGACGAACATGTCTCAGCCGCCGGCTGGGTGGACGAGGACCGGTTGCTTATCGCGTCGGAAATTGCGCTGTTCCTCTTCGATCTGGAGACGGGGACGCGCCGAGATCTCGTTTCGCTGGAGGCCGACAACCCGGTGACGCGTTCCAACGATGGGCGGGCCGATCCCTGGGGCGGTTTCTGGATCGGGACCATGGGGCGGAATGCCGAAGAAAAATCGGGCGCGATCTATCGCTATTATCGCGGCGAACTGCGCTGCCTCTTCGACGGTATTACAATTTCGAACGCCATCTGCTTCAGCCCCGACCGGGCGACCGCATATTTCACCGATACGCGCAGCAGGCAGATCATGCGCCAGCCTCTCGGAAAGGACGGCTGGCCGGAAGGGGAACCCGCGGTCTTCGTCGATCTGACGGGCGAGGGGCTCAACCCCGACGGTGCGGTCGTCGATGCCGAAGGGTGTTTGTGGAATGCCCAGTGGGGCGCTGCACGGGTGGCGCGGTATGGCCCCGACGGGCGCTTTTTGTCCGCGATCCCCTTCCCGGTGCGCCAGATGACCTGCCCGGCCTTCGGGGGGGACGGGTTGCGCAGGCTTTTTGCCACGTCGGCCACGCAGGGGCTTTCGGAAAAGGCGACCGCCGACGGCCAGACCTTCGCAACCGAGGTAGATGTGGCCGGGCAGGCGGAACACCGCGTTCTGGTCGACGAGGCATGAAACACAGCATGGGTATCGCAGTTCTTCCCAATCAGGTAGCGCCTTCATGAAGCGAACGCTCGGCACGTGCTATTATCCCGAACACTGGCCCCGCAAGATCTGGGAGGAGGACGCCCGCCGGATGGCTGAAACCGGCCTTACCTGGGTACGGATCGGTGAATTCGCCTGGTCCCGGCTGGAACCGAAACCGGGGGAGTATGACTTTGGCTGGCTCGACGATGCCATAGAGGTTCTGGGGGTGGCGGGGCTGAAGGTCGTGCTGGGCACGCCTACTGCTACGCCGCCGCGCTGGATGCTCGACCGGCATCCCGACATGCGGGCGGTGGACGCGTCAGGCAACCTCCGGCGCTTTGGTTCCCGGCGGCACTATTGCTTCAGCCACGAAGGCTACCGCGAGGCCTGCGCGCAGATCGTGACCCGTCTGGCTGATCGCTATGGTCGCAACCCGCATGTTGCCGCATGGCAGACAGACAACGAATACGGCTGCCACGACACTGTGCTGTCCTATAGCGAAAATGCCCGACAGGCTTTCCGTCACTGGTTGCGCGCACGCTATCCCGGCGGGGGCAACGATGGTGATATCGCCGCGCTGAACCGGGCGTGGGGGAATGTTTTCTGGTCGATGGAATACGGCGGCTTCGACGAAATCGATCTGCCGAACCTGACGGTGACGGAGCCGAACCCCTCACATGTGCTCGACTTTCGCCGGTTCAGTTCGGATCAGGTGGTGCGTTTCAACCGTTTGCAGGCAGAGATCATCCGACAGCGGTCGCGGGCGCCCATCGCACATAACTACATGGGCCGCGTCACGGATTTCGATCACTATGCCGTTGGCGATGACCTCGATATCGCGAGCTGGGACAGCTATCCCCTCGGGTTTCTTGAAGACCGTATCGACGCGCTTGCCGACTACAAACGGCGCTATGCCCGGCAAGGCGACCCTGACTTTCAGGCCTTTCACCACGATCTTTACCGGCGCGTGGGCCGGGGCCGCTGGTGGGTGATGGAACAGCAACCCGGCCCGGTGAACTGGGCGCCCTACAACCCGGATCCGCTGCCCGGGATGGTCCGGCTCTGGTCGTGGGAGGCGTTCGCCCACGGGGCGGAAGCGGTCTGCTATTTCCGCTGGCGGCAGGCACCCATGGCGCAGGAGCAGATGCACGCGGGCCTTCTGCGGCCCGACAGCGCCCCGGCCCCCGGCCTTGCCGAAGCAGCGCAGGTGGCACGTGAAATCGCGGAGGCGCCGGAAGTGGGGCAGGCCCCGGCGGATGTCGCCCTGCTGTTCGACTACGACGCAGACTGGGCATGGACGACCCAACCCCATGGCGCCGGTCTCACTTACTTCGATCTCGTTCTCGGCACCTACCGTGTCTTTCGGCAGCTTGGTCTGAACATCGACATCCTGCGCCCCGGGGACGATCTGTCGCCTTATCGGCTGGTCGCGGCGCCCGGCATGATGACGATGAGCGATGCGCAGAAGAACGCGCTCGCAGGGTTCGGCGGTCTTGCGCTGGTCGGGCCGCGCAGCGCGGCGCGCACCGCGGACATGCGTATCCCGACACCGCTGCCGCCCGATTTGCCGGGGTTGGACGCCACCGTCACACGCGTGGAAAGCCTCCGCCCGGACATGCCCATTGCGCTGGAAGGGGGCGGCGCGGTGCAGCACTACCGTGAGGTCCTTGAGAGCGCGCTGCCGCCCTTGCTGAAAAGCGTTGATGGGACAACGGTCGCCGTGCGGTCAGGATCGCTGATCTACCTCGCCGCCTGGCTGGATGGGGAAGCGCTGACGGGTTTGCTCCGCAGCCTTTGCGCTGAAGCGAATATCGATACTCTCGACCTCCCCGAGGGCCTGCGCCGCCGCAGCACGGGGGAGGAGGTGTTCTGGTTCAACTACACCAACGAAGTGCGTGAGGTAAGCGATCTGAAATTGGGCCCGCTGGAGGTCAAACGATTGCTGCGGTGAGGCGGCCATCGACCTTTGGTCATTCCAGATAAGAACCTTCCAGCGCCGGAGTCCTGTTTTGCCTGTACTCTATCGTCATACTGACGATGCAAAAGCGAAAGGACCTGAAAGATGATGGACGGTGGAATGATGTTCGGGATGGGTTTGCGGCCTTGGTGAAATATCTCAGGAGGTAATGCCCCCACGGCCAATGATAATAGGGCCAAATGGATCCGGGCTTGCTGACTGCGAGCGGCTTCCGTTCCCTATCCGATCGTGCCCAGAACGGGAAATGTTTCGAGCAGCCAGTAGGAAAACACGCTCAGCTGGCCGGTCATCATGGCGAGGCCCATGACAACCATAACCCCTCCCGCAACCTTGTGGAGGCCGCGCCCCATGCCGCGGACCGAACGGAGCTTGGCGCCTGCCTGCTGGATGAAGGCCGCGACAAGAATGAACGGTACGCCGAGTCCGGCCGAATAGACTGTCAGCAGCATCACGCCGTCGGAGACGCTGGCCTGCATGGCGCTCGCGGTCAGGATCGCGCCAAGAATAGGGCCGATGCAGGGGGTCCAGCCGAAGCCGAAAGCGAGGCCAAGGATATAGGAGGCCATCGGCCGCCCGCCGGGAATATCGAGATCGAAGCGCAGATCGCGCTCCAGTGCCCGGATACGGGTGGCACCGAGAATGAAGAGCCCGAACAGCGCCACGATCGCCCCGCCGAGAATGTTCAACTCGTACCGCCATTGCATAAGCGCCTGCCCGAGCGCTGTGGCGGAAGCGCCAAGGGCAATGAAGATGGTCGAAAATCCCAGCACGAAGCAAAAGCTCAGCCAGATCATCGTGGTCCGGCTGGGTGCGGCACCATTTCCCGTTCGCCCGGCGATGTAGGAGACATAGCCGGGCACCAGTGGAAGTACGCAGGGGGACAGGAAGGATACCGTGCCCGCCAAGAGCGCGGCCAGAAGCCCGAGGGTCTGGATATCAGGCATAGCGCAACCCCCTGAAGGGAATTCGACGGGTCGCGCCGAGGTAGGCAACCGTGGGTATGACCACCCATTGCAGGAACGGCGTGAGACCTGCGTCGATGATCGGGATCACGGGCATGATGTCGCGATAAGCCCAAGCTTCCCGGACGATGATGTTCAGCCACTCACTGAAGATCGTATAGCCGACGCCCATCACGAGAGCCGCCAGAAGGACGGGTCCGGCCCGGCGGCCCGGCCATTCACCGTCACCGAAGAAGAACAGGGATAGCAGCAAGGTGCTGAAGGTGATCATCAGGTCGCCGCCCGTGCAGTGCAGGATGGCAAAGGCAATCTCTTCGGTGCTTCCTTCCGTCCAGATCGTGTAAAGCTGGATATGGGCAAGTTCCCAGAGAAAATGACCGATGAGCGAGAACAGGAAATAACGCCGCATCGCCCCGAGCCAGTCCGGACCCGGGTGGCTGGGTGCAATTGCCAGGGCGGTCATTCGAACCATCCCTTTAGCTTGGTCAGAAATCCCTCGGGCTTCGGATGGGGATGGGCGTTGGTCAGCCCGTTGATGTGCATCAGCAGGTTCAGCGGTTTGAAGTCGGTTCCGTGAAAGATAGCGACATGCTGGCCCTGCCGGTCGAACAGGTGAAGCATCGGTCCGTCGTCCGGCCGGATGGATGCCGCGGCAAGCTGGTTCTGGAGGGGCGCAAGGTCGTCTTTAGGGTGCGCTATTGCCCAATTCTCTGCTTCGGGGCTGTCAATTCCTTTGGGCGTTTCGCTAACCGTCAGGAAGCTCACCATATCACGCATGGGGCTCGCATTCAGGGCGGTCACTGTCTCCTGCAGCTTGGCCTGCTGCGCATCGCAGCTTTCCCCGCAGGTTGCCGGACGCAGGGCCAGTACCAGAATACGACCGGCAAAGGTTTTGAGGCCAATGGCCTCACCATCCTCGGAAACCAGATTGAGTTCGGGACCGGGGCGGGAGACTGCCTCGAAGCCCGCCTCCTTTTCCGCTGTCACCGCATTCAGCCGCTCGCCGGGATGATCGGCAAGGGCGCCGGTGCCCAGCGACAGCACCGTTACGGACAATAGAAGTATATGCCGCATCAGCTCTGCACTGCCTTGTCCAAACGTTTTTCGATCTCGGCGGCAAGGGCTTCGGGCAGTTGGTCCTGCTGCTGGTAGATGGCTTCGAACTGTCCGTCGGGGGTCATCAGGTAGATATAACCGGCATGCGCCATGGTGTAGCCGTCGGGGGCGTGATCATGGGGCATTGGTTCATGATAGACCTTGAAGCTCTGCGCGGCAGCGGCCGTCTGGGCCGGAGTGCCCGACAACCCGATCAGGGCTGGATGAAAGTTCGCGACATATTCCGCCATGACCTCGGGCGTGTCCCGCGCGGGGTCGACGGTAATGAAAATCGGTGCGACCCGATCCGCGTCGGGCCCCAGCAGGTCCAGCATGCTGCCCATGTAGGCCAATGTGGTCGGGCAGATGTCAGGGCAGTTGGTGAAGCCGAAAAACACAAGCTGCCAGCGGGCTGCATAATCCGCTTCCGTCACCGCGCGCCCGGTATGATCGACAAGCTCGAAGTCGGAGCGGACATCGGCCTCGCCCGTATAGGCGACCTTGGGTGGTTCATTGTCGCGGAAGGCGAGAGCCGCCAATGCAGCGAGGGCAACAAGGGCCGCGGCGCCCCATAAAACGAAACGTAGCCGCTTGTGAAAATGATCTGGAGATGTCGTAGGCATTTCTTATGTCTTTCCGGAAAGGGTGCGCCCGGGCCGAAGCCCGGGCGGACTTTTGTCAGCCTTTGTCAGCAGGCTTGTGATGGTCTTCCATATTGGTGTGCATTGTTTCCATCATCTTCATGCATTCCTGCATGTGCTTCATCATCATCGGCATCATGCCTTCCATGCCTTCCATTCCGGCCATGCCCTGCATGCCTTCCATTCCGGCCATGTCACCGTTCTTGTGGCCATGATCCTGCATCGTCTCCTCGGATTCTGCAGGTGCGGTTTGCTGCGCCTGTGCGAGGGGGGCGAAGGCGAGCAAGGACACTGCAAGCGTTGCGCCGAAATTGGTGAAATTTGTCATCATCTTTTCCTTTCAGGGTTGGTTCAGTCAGTGGAAAGGTCCGGCTTGTCCGCCGAAACCTCTTTGGTCGCGCAGGCGGAAGACCCCCCGCGCATGCAAAGCCCCAGAGCGCACATCGCGGCGCAGGGGGCCAAGCTCAGTATCAGCGGGGCGGCGCCCACGGCGGTAAGCCAGCCCCAGTTCAGGACCATGCCGCTGACGATCAGGACAAGCGCCGCCACCATCCAGCCGCGTCGGCCCAGAGCAGGAAACCGGCGGGTCGGGATTGCGGCGGTACGGGTTGGGGTCGGGGTGCTCATGATACGCTCTCCTTCTGAAGGCCGCGAACGACCGGCATGATCTCTTCCTCAAGCGCGCGGCGGTCGAAGGGGCCCACATGCTTGTAGGCGACCTGGCCCGCAGCATTGATGACAAAGGTCTCCGGCAGCCCGTAGACGCCCCAGTCCATCGATACGCGCCCGGAACGATCTGCGCCGATCTTGGTGTAGGGGTCGCCCGTTTCTTCGAGGAAACGCAGGGCGGCAACAGGCTGATCCTTGTAGTTGATCCCGTAGATCGCGACTTCGTTTCGGTTGGCCAGTTCGACAAGCAGCGGCATTTCGACCCGGCAGGGCACGCACCACGAGGCCCAGACATTGACGATGGACACGTCGCCCGAAAGGTCTGCCGACGACAGACCGGTTTCCCGGCCTTCGATGGGCGGCAGATCGAATTCGGGCACCGGTTTCCCGGCAAGGGCCGATGGCAGTTCGTCCCCCGAATTCATCAGCCCCCAATAGAACGCACCCGCCAGACCGGCAAAGATGGCGACCGGCAGGAAAGCGAGGACCCGGCGCCGTCTCGGGGTTTGCACCGCATCTTCTGCGGCGCTCACGCCTTGTCCTCCGCGTTCGCTGTGACCTCGGCCNGGAACGCGCGTTCACGTTCGGACCAGCTGGTTTTGATATAGGCCAGCACCGCCGCGATCTCTTCATCGCTCAACACCTCCCCAAAGGCAGGCATGTCGCTTTCGTAGCCCGGTACGACAGCGCCGACCCCGAGCTTCGTGATCGTGAACAATGCCTGATCGGTGTGGTGCCAGGTATGGCCGCTGTTGTCGTGGGGCGGCGCGGGCATACGCCCGTCTTCCGTCCGCCGACGCCAGTCCGGCTGCCCTTCAAGCTCCGCCCCATGACAGGACGCGCAGCTTGTTTCGTAAATTTCGGCGCCCGTATCGACCATGGTTTGGGTGACCGGCTCCCCCAGGATGGTGAGGCCCGCGAGATCAGGCGCGGCGCCTTTCCCCGCATCCTGCGCGAATACGGCAAGTGCCGCCGCCCCGAAGAGGCCTGATGCCCCAATTACGTAACCTGCCTTCATGTCGCGCTCCTGAGGTATTTGATCAGTGCCATGAAGCTCAGCGTCAGGAGTGTCAGGATCAGCAGCAGGACCAGCCCGCCGCCCAGCATCATCGCGCCCATCATGGGCCCGTTCATCATCGACATCATTTCCTCCATACACTCACTCATCGGAGAAGACGGTGATCTCGTCACCGTTGAACGCATAGGTCTTGAGCGTGCCGCTCTTGCCGCCCATGCCCGGGGCGTTCATCGGCATGCCGGGCAGGGTGATGCCGGTGATTTCGGGTCGTTCGGTCGTCAGGCGCTCCACGATCTCTGCGGGAACGAGGCCGCTGACATAGTAGCCATCCACTTCGGCAAGATGGCAGCCAAGCCCCTGCGCCGGGACGCCGACTTCGATGGACCGCTTGTCAAAGTCGCGATCGTCGATCCGGGTCACTTCATAGCCGTGCTTTTCCATGTAATCGGCGTAGGAATCGCAGCAGCCGCAGTTCGGATCGCGCCAGATCGTCATTTGCTTGTCCGAAGAAACAGAAGCCTCCGTCGCTGCCTTCGCGGCGGTATCGGTGTCGGCAATGGAGAGGGTCGCAAAGCCAGCGGCGGAAACCGTGGCAAGCGCGATGGCGGAGAGGATTGTGGTTTTGGGGGTCATGTCAGCTTTCCTTGATGGGATCGAAAGAAGTCCAGGTGGTGCCGCCGTCTTTGGAAACGCGCAGTTCCCCGGAGTGGGCGGCGATCAGGTGCAGGGCGTCCGCGGGATTGACCGTGAGCGCGGAGAGTGGCTCCGAATGGGCCTGTGCCCAGTTCACGCCCGCGTCGGAGGACCGCCACAGACCCGTGNGCAGCGCGGCATAAAGCGTCTCGGGCGTCTCGGGTGCGAGGGCGAGGATTTGCACAGGGGCGTCCGCCGGCAAGGATGCCGCCTCCTCCGGTTCCTTGCCCGCGACAAGCGCATCCAGCGCGTCGCCGGCCACGACGTCCTGCCAGCGGCAGAAGCAGTCGGGCACGCGGGTCAGCCCCGCCGTGGTGCCCGCATAGAGCCAGATGCCGCCCATGCCCGTTTCATGTGCCACGGAAACGAGGCTCAGCACGTCATGTTCCGCGCCCTCCAGATAGGGCCGGTCCATCACAAGTTCCCAGTTCGCGCCGTCGTCTTCGCTGCGCCACAGCCCATCACCTTCCAGCGCGGCGTAGAGCGTTTCCGGTGCTCGCGCGCCGATGGTCAACGAAAGGACCGCGGCGCCCGGCAATCCGGCGGCGGCAGACGTCCAGCTTTGGCCGCCGTCGGTACTGCGCTGGATGTGGCCTTCGCGGGAGCCGGTGAAGATCACGCCGGGGCGGCCCGGATGAGTTGCAAGGGCGCTGGGGCTTTCTTCGTTCAGACGGCGCCAGCCCGCGCCGTCATGCCGGTGCAGGCCCTTCGCCGTGGCGGCGAGAAGGGCGGAGCCTTCGAAGGCAAGAACGGTCGGAGTTCCGAATGCCGGGCCTGTCTGGGCCAGAGCATACCGGGGAGTGACGATGGCGGTGCCAATCGCGGCCAGCCCGGTATACAGGAACCGGCGGCGCGAAAGCACACCTGTGGTAGTGGTTGTCATGAAATTGTCCTGAGATGGAAGGTCGGGTCGGGGCTGTCCTGCGCGCAGGACGGCCATGGCGGGACCGGGCCGTCACCTACAGGGTGCGGCCGGTCAGCTCAGGATGCTGGTTCGTGGAGGAGCGGGATCGAAACCCGGTCGGCGCGCCTCTATCAGTGCGTCAACCAGTTGCACATGCCCCACCGAAGGCCGTTCGGGCAGGGGCGGGAGCATTGTCTGGGCAAACAGAAGCGGCGCAGTGCAATCCAGATCGCAGACCACGGCCTCTTCGTCCTCTGCACCGCAGGCAGGACAGATATCGTCCTGCTGCTCTTGAAATGCGGAAGCTGCCATGTCGATCGACATGCGCGCGCTGACCACTTCATGGGCCATCACCCCGCCAAGAAGGGCGAGCGAAAGGCAGATCGCAAAGAGACGGGCCAGTGAACGCATGGCTTCCATTTAGGAGCAGAGCTGTCGCTTGTCTACTATCGGGCCATCGGAACTGCTCACTAAATCGTCAAGCTATTGCCGATTGGCGCTCTTGAGGCGGAACTCCGCCGGGGCCGCGTCGCGCCCGCGTCAAGCCGGACGCGCAAGCAGATGTTACCGGGCCGCTCAGCTTGGCTATTGCATCCGGACTGAGAGTATGCTGATTCCTGAGTGTTTTTGTAGGTTAAAGGAGCCACGCAAATGTCGAGTGAGAAAAAACCGCGTACGGTGAGTGTACGGCGCATGCTGTCGCTGACGGCAACCACGGCCGCCGTGGGTCTGACGGCAACCTCTGGTGTCGCAGGGAGCGATCTGTGGCAGCAACAGGCACCGTCCTTTGCCCCCGCGCCCGTGAATGCGGCGGCATCCGTCGAAGGTGAAGGCGAGGGGACTACCGGCCAGATCAAGAAGGAAGGTGAGGGCAGCACCCACGCTGAGGGCGAGGGCGAAGGCAGCGCCGCCGCCGAGGGTGAAGGGAACGCCCACGCTGAGGGCGAAGGTGAAGGCAGCACCCAGGCCGAAGGTGAGGGCGAAGGTGCTGCCAGGGGCGAAGGCGAAGGGGCCGGTTCCGGCGACTCGGATCACGCCCTGCAACGCGACCTGAGCTTCATGGAAGGGCACCTCCACGCCGGAATGACGCTTTATGAGGCGGGCGACCTTGCTGCGGCCAAGACTCACATGGGCCACCCGATCGAGGAAAAATATGGTGCCGTTGCCGAACCGCTCGCCGAACGCGGTTTCGAACGGCTGCGCGACCAGATCAAGGCGGTAGCGTCCGCGACGGAAGCCGAAGCGCCAGTTGCCGAAGTCGCCGAGGCGTTCGAAGTCGTGCGCGCGACGATGGAGGAAGTCCGTGAAGGCATTTCGGTCAAGGATCAGGTGCTGGGTCTTGCCGAGCTGGTGCGCGTTGCCGGTGCCGAATACGCCGTCGCGGTCGAGGGCGGCACGGTCACCAACCTGCATGAGTATCAGGACAGCTGGGGCTTCCTGCGGGTCGTCGAAGCAGAACTTCGCGGCATCGCTGAATCCGGCGACGAGGGTGCGCGGCATGTGGCGGAAGAAGCGCTTGAATATCTCGAACAGACCGATGCGGCCTTCGGCGATATTCAGGGTGAGGGCGAAATGACGCTCGACCCGAGCCTGCTTTACGGAGCCGCCGCACAGATCGAACTCGAAGCGCTGGAGCTCGACTGATCCATGATCATTGTCATAGCCAATGTGCTTGACAGTCAAGAGGTGGCGGCCCTGAGGGCCGCCACCGAGAGGCTGGAATTCGTCGATGGCAAGACGACCGCCGGGCGCTACGCCAAGGACGTCAAACAGAACCTTCAGGCGAAACCTTCGAAGGCGCTCGAAGCCCAGTTCGAAAAGGTCCGCACCGCCCTGCGCGACAATGAGGTCTTTCGCGCCGCCGCCCGGCCCAGCAAGTTCGCGCGCATGCTGCTGTCACGCTATCGGTCGGGCATGGAATACGGGCTGCATGTCGACGATCCCTACATGAACGGCAACCGGACAGACCTGTCCTTCACGCTGCCCCTTTCGGACCCCGAAGACTATGACGGCGGCGGTCTCGTGATCGATGACGGGATAGAGGAGCGTGTGATCCGGCTGGCGGCGGGCGATGCCGTGCTCTACTCCACCAGCGCCCTGCACCGGGTGGAGCCTGTGACCCGGGGCGAGCGCATGGCCTTCGTGGGCTGGGTGACCAGCCGCGTGCGCGATCCCGCGCGGCGCGAAGTGCTCTATGATCTCGATGTCGCGGCGAGCGAGATCTTCGCCACGCAGGGCAAGACGCCCGCCTTCGACCGGCTCTTCAAGGCCAAGAGCAATCTTTATCGGATGTGGGGCGACGATTGAGGGGAGGGGCCGCGCTGGGCCGCGTGTGATGCATTGCGGGGTGGTGCGGTCTTCATAGCGGGCCCGGGCAGGGGTGTCGCCTAACATTCAACAGCGAGGCTATTTGGCCGTGATCTCCCCCGCCATTGGGTCCCTGTGCCCCTCACTGAGAACCTCAAGCAGCGGACAGTCGGGCGTGTCCGACCCGGTGCAGCGTGCGATGGTTCCGGCAAGAACGGTCTCGATCTGTTGGAGATCGCGGATCTTGGCGCGGACTACATCGAGATGATGGCGCCCTCTTCGTTCCACTTCGGCACAGGTGTGGCTGCCGCGGTCGACCATAGATAGCAGCCCGCGGATTTCTTCCATGGTAAAGCCGAGATCGCGGGCGCGCATCACGAAGTTCAACCGCTCCACATGCGCCGGACCGTATCGCCGGTGGCCGGACGCTGTGCGCGGCGGGTCCGGCATCAGGCCGACGCTTT
>NZ_LWGH01000289.1:0-6251 GCF_001635395.1 Sulfitobacter sp. HI0129
ACCTATCGCTACCTGCTCGCGCGAGCGGCGGAAGAGCGGGGCGAGCTGTTGCTGGCCTTTGACGGCTACGTAAAGGCGGCACGGGGGCGGAACGTCGATGCCCATCGCGCGCGGATCGCGCTGGTCCGGCTGGGGCGGCGCACGGATACATTGCCGCTGAGCGATGCGGTCAAACTGCTCGATCAGGCCCGCTGGGCCTGGAGCGGGGATGCGGTGGCGCAGGAAGGGTTCGAACTGCTTGCAGACTACGCGCTGGAAGCAGGCGACAGGCTAACCGCCCTTTCCGCATTGGACCGGCTGCTGCTGGAAATCGAGTCGCCCGAGGGGGCCGAGGCGGTGCGCCAGCGGGTGGGGAAAATCCTGCGGGATTATTACGCAGCCGGTGAGGTCGGCCAGATCGATCTTGATTCTTTTCTGGAGGGGCATGCGGTGATCGAAGCGCGCTGGCGGTTCGAGCGCGCCTTCGTTCAGGGGGCCGTTCCCCTGCCGCGCACCCTGCTGGCGGCGGGAATCACCAGCGCCGCCGCGCGAGAGTTCCGCAACCTGCGGGAACTGGCGATTGCGGCGCAGGAACTGGAGATGTTCGAAACCGACCCCGCCTATCTGCGCGACCTTTGGCTGGGCGAGGCGCGCGCCCTGCTGGCGGGCGGGCAGGCGGATGGTGCGGTTGACCTGCTTATGAGCGTGGGCCTTGAGACAGGGGAAAGCGACGCCGAGGCCGAGCGGCTGCTCGTCTCGGCCCTCTCGCGGGCGGGCCGGACGGAGGAGTTGGCGGCCCTGCGCGCCCGGGCGCTTGACGCAAGGCTCGCACGCAGCCGGGCCGAGGCGCTCTACGACAAGCGGAAGTGGGCGGCGGCGCATGATGCCTTTATGGAGTTGTGGGCGCGCTATCCAAGTGATTTCGCCTTTCCGGACGCCACGCGGCTGACCCTTGCGGCGCATGAGATCGGCGCCGCCGATACCCTGGAGCGACTTGCAGGCACCTTTCCCCTGCTGTCGGACATGTCCGGCTGGCGGGACATCGCCCTGCGCCTGTCGCCCGAGGTGGAGCCGCCCGAAACGCTGACGTCGGAGGCGATGCGCAGCAGCATGTCGGATGCCGACCGGGCGCTCGACACCGTTCTGGAACTGACCGGAGCAGGCGCCGTGAGTGACAAAAATGACAAAGACCTTAATTGAATCATGATTAGAACAAGATTAAGCGCGCATTTATTATTCTTGTATGCGTATGAATAGTACAAGATGAAGAGGAGTAATCCATGAGTATCGGCAACGCCCTTCAAGTGGGAATCAGCGGCCTGCAGGCCAATTCGTCCAAGGTCAGCGTGATTTCGAGCAACATCGCCAACGCCAATACCGTAGGCTACCGGCGGAGCTTTTCCGATTTCGTCACCCATAACACGGGCGACCAGCAGGCCGGTGTGGTCAGCACGACGCGGTCGGACATCGACGACACGGGGATCCTGCAGACCACGGGCCGCAACACGGACTTCGCGATTCAGGGCGATGGTTTCTTTGTCGTCTCGCGCAATCCGAACGATCCGGTCGAATCCAACTACTTCATGACGCGCGCGGGATCCTTCGCGCCCGACCAGAATGGCAACCTGCGCAATTCCGCGGGCTATTACCTCAGCGGGTTTCCGACCGCCGTCGACGGCAACGTGGGCAATGTGAACCGCACGGGCTTTGGCGATCTGGAAACCGTGAATATCGCGGACTACCAGATCCCCGGCTCCCCCAGCACGCTGGTCAATGTGTCGGGAAATGTGCCGTCGCAGGAAACCGGGCAAGCCACCCCCGGCGCGCCTTTCGTTTCCACCCTGCGCTATGTGAACCAGCTTGGCGGGCAGGCGGAGATGAACCTGTCCTGGCAGCCTACGGCGACGCCAAATGAATGGTCCCTGACCATAACGGATGCCGACGGAACCAACTACGGCAGTGCGANGGTCGCCTTCAACGACAGTGGCCCCAACGCGGGCAGCCCGGCGAGCTATACCTCAACCGGCCTGCCGATCGATCCGGCCACCGGGGTCGTGACACTGTCCATCGCCAATGGGGGAACGCCCCAGCCGCTGGAAATCAACCTCGGCGCGCCGGGCAGCTTTGCCGGGATGACCCAATTTTCCGGTGACTACGCAGCGCCCCGCTTTGAAGATAATGGTGCCCAGACCGGTAGCCTGATCCGGGCGGAGATGAGCGAGGCTGGCGTGCTCTACGGTGTCTTCGACAATGGCCAGCGCCGCCCGCTGTTCGAAATCCCCATCGCGCAGGTCGCGAACCCCAACGAGATGGGGTCGATCGATGGCAACGCCTATGTCTCGACGCTCGCCTCCGGGCCGGTGAACCTCAACTCCGCCACGTCGAACGGGCTGGGCCGGGTGGTCAGCGGCGCGTTGGAGCAGTCCAACGTCGATATCGCGAAGGAACTGACCGACCTGATCCAGACCCAGCGGGCCTATGCGTCCAACGCCAAGATCATCACGACCAGCGACGAAATGCTGGACGAGACCCTGCGCATCAAGCGCTGATAGGGGGAACCCGCTGAATGAGCATCTCGGCCGCCTTCAACGTCTCACGCAGCGGACTGCGCGCGACCGAAGAGCGTGCAACGATGGTGGCCGGCAACATCGCCAATGCGAGCACCCCCGGCTACGCCCGGCGCGATGCCGCCCAGACGAGCGGCACGCCGGCGGGGCAGGGCAGCACGGTGGAGGTGCGCATCGCCCGGCAGGTTGACGACCGGCTGGCGGCCATGACCCGGCGCGCCGGGGCGGAGGCCGCGGGTGCTACGGTGACAGGCGAGGTGCTGAACGGCTATCTCGGGACCCTCGGCAATCCGGGGGATGAGATTTCGCCCGCAGCACGGGTCGCCGAATTCCAGACAAGCCTCGATCTGCTGGTCAATGCGCCCAACAGCGCCGGGGTCCAGCGCGGCGTTCTGCTGAATGCAGAATCGCTGGTCAAGTCGCTTAACACCGCTTCGCAGTCGCTCACCACCGCGACGGCGGATGCGGCGGAAGAATTCGGACGTACCGTTGGGACGGTCAACGCCGCGCTATCGGGGATCGCCCAACTCAACGATCAGATACAGCTCGAAGTCCCCGGAACGCAGGGAGAGGCGGACCTGCGCGACCGTATCGGGCGCGCGCTCGACGATCTCGGCCGGCAGATGCAGTTCGACACGAGGTGGGAAAGCGACGGGACGCTGACGCTCCATACCACCGGGGGGGCGGAGCTTGTGCGCGGCTCCGACGCCGCAGCGATCACTTTCGACCCGCAGACCGGCGCCCTGCAGACCGGCAATATCGACATCACCCCGGGCGTGCCCGGGGCGCGGGGATTTTCCGAAGGCCGGCTGGCCGAGCTCAGCACGTTGCTGTCGGACACGCTGCCCCAGATGGGCCAGCAGCTGGACGAATTGGCCCGCGTTCTTGTGCAGAGTTTCGAGGCTGCCGATGCCTCCATCGGGCCGGGGCAGGCGGGGCTTTTCACCGATGCGGGGGCCGCGTTCGACCCGGCGCAGGCCGTGGGGCTGGCCGGGCGCATCAGCATCAACGACGCGGTCCGCCCGGAGGCGGGCGGGGGCTTGTGGCGTCTGCGCGACGGCATGGGCGCGGCCACCCCCGGTGACGCGGGTGCCACGGCACAGATCGGGGCCTTTATCGATGCGCTTTCCGCGCCGCAGGGCTTTGCGCCCGGGGCCGGGCTGGGCACGAACCGGACGATCGGCGACTACGCCGCCACGCTGGTAGGGGCGCATCAGAACATACGGGTCAGTGCCGAGGCCCGCGCCGAAGGCGGTGCCGTGAAGCTCGCCACCTTTGAGGACAGCCGTGCCGGTATCGAAGGCGTCAACATCGACACCGAACTGCAGAAATTGCTGGAGATCGAACAGGCCTATGGCGCCAATTCGCAGGTTCTGACGAGCCTGACCAGCATGATAGACACGCTTCTGGACGCGGTGTGAGGCAGCGATGAGCGAAATATCCCGCACCGTTTCCACCGCATTGCAGAGCCTGCGCCAGCGCGAACACGCCAGCCGTTTGGCTGGCCAGATTGCCGATACCGCCAGCGAAGTGACCACCGGGCTGAAATCCCGCCCCTACGAGGCACTGGGCCACAAATCCGCGGACGCCATCGCGATCCGCATGCAGATCACCCGCAACGACGGCTTCATCGAATCCAACAAGTTGCTGGCGCAGCGCTTTGCCGGGCTGGAAAGCGCGCTTGGCGGTATTCGCGACGCGGGTCAGGACGTGCTGGAACAGCTGGTCTTCAGCGAGGCCAACGGGGGGTCGCCGTCGCGCAACCTGTCGCAGATCGCCCAGGCCGCAATCGATACGATCACAGCCCGCGCCGCCTACAAGGATACCTCCGGATTCGCGATGTCGGGGACGAAGAGCGACCTGATCCCGCTTCAGCCCTGGGACGAAGTGAACCCCGAGACGGGGCTTTCGCCCAAAGGCATCATTCAGGGAACTGTCGGCCCCACGATCACGAGCGCCGCCGACGCGCAGGCCAAGATCGACGAGTTGAAGACGATGTACGACAGTGCGCTCGTCGCCAACCCGAACCGCAATTTCGAAGCGAGCTTCTATCGCGGCGCCCATGAGCTGGACGCAGGCGGTCAGCCCAATCCCTTCGTCGAGGTGCAGATTTCACCGACCGAAAAGATCAGCCAGCCCGCGCAGGCGAACAATCCGGCCATGCGAGACCTTTTGCGGGGCCTTGCCATGCTGGCGGAGGTTGACGTGTCGGCCATCGCGGATCCCGATGCACGGGCACTCTGGATGGAAGAGGCGCGTTCAGCCATCGCCGGAGGATTGTCAGGGGTCACCGACCTTGAGACGGGTGCCGGTGTCACGCGTGGGCGGCTGGCCGATACGCTCAACACGCAGCAGGTGCGGGCCGAACTGCTCGCCTCCGAACAACTCGCGCTGGAAGGGGCGGATCAATACGATGCCGCCGGCCGACTCACGCAACTGCAGACGCAGCTCGAATCGAGCTACGCGGTGACGGCGCGGCTGTCGCGCATGTCGTTCCTGAATTACCTGTGAGGGCCCGGGCGATGATCGGCAGACTGATAACACTCATCCTGAACACCGCCCTGCTGGGTGGAATGCTCCTGATCGCCACATCGGCGGCGGCGCAGGTCCGGATCAAGGATATCGTGACGATCGAGGGCGTCAGGTCCAACCAGCTGGTGGGCTACGGTCTGGTCGTCGGACTGAACGGCACCGGGGATTCGCTGCGCAACGCGCCTTTCACGGAAAGTGCCATCGAGGGGATGCTGGAACGTCTGGGCATCGGCAATCTGACCGAAGACCAGATGCGTACGACCAATACGGCCGCCGTGATGGTCACGGCGGCGTTGCCGCCTTTCGCCCGCGCGGGCAGCACCATCGATGTTGTCGTATCCTCGCTGGGCGATGCCACGTCGCTGCGGGGCGGCACGCTGATCATCACGCCGCTGTCCGCGGCGGACGGGGAGATTTACGCGGTGGCGCAAGGCCCCATCGCCGTTGCGGGCTATGCGGCGCAGGGGCTCAACGCCTCCATCGTGGAGGGGGTGCCGACCGGCGCGCGGATCGAGAATGGCGCGATTGTCGAGCGTGAGGTGGACTTCGCCTTTGGTGAACTTGACCGGGTGCTGCTGGCATTGCGCAATCCCGATTTCACCACAGCGCGGCGCGTCGAATCCGCGATCAACAACGCGTTGGGGGGCGGCGTGGCGCAGGCGCTCGATTCGCGGACCATCGCGGTGGAGGAACTGGGCAAGGCATCGCTCATCGATCTGATGGCGGAGATCGGGCCGCTGATGGTGGAGGCGGATCAGATCGCCCGCGTGGTGATCGACGCCCGTTCCGGCACCATCGTGATCGGGGCCGACGTACGGATCGACCGCGTGGCGGTGAGCCAGGGCGGGCTGACGGTGACCGTCCGGGATGATTTCAACGTGAGCCAGCCGCAGGAGCTTTCCATCGGTGGCACCACGGTGATCGTGCCCGATACCTCCGTTTCGGTGGAGGAGCGGGACGCGAAATTCGCCGTGATCGACGGGTCGGTCAGCCTGCAGCGTCTGGTGGACGGGCTGAACGCCATCGGTGTCGGCGCGACGGAGACCATTTCGATCCTTCAGGCCATCAAGGCCGCCGGCGCGCTGCACGCCGATCTCGTGATCATATAGCGGAGCGACCGGATGGAGATCCCCCCTCTTTCGATGACACGGCCCGCCGCCGGTACAGTGCCCG
>NZ_LWGH01000290.1:0-11261 GCF_001635395.1 Sulfitobacter sp. HI0129
CGGGCCACTTCATGCTGACCGCAACACCCAACAGTGCCTGGCCCCATATCAGGGCCGCGCGGTCCTTGCCAAGGCACCCCCGCCTCTCAGGAGTTCTTTCCATGCCGTACAGCGCCGCCGTCGATGATTACAAGTTTCTGTTCGACCACGTGGTGGATTTCGAGGCCCTGCGCCAGACCGAGAAGTTCGCGGAAGCCACCGATGACGTGACGCAGGCGATCCTTGGCGAGGCGGGCAAGCTCTGTGATGAGGTGTTGGCCCCCCTGCAGCGCAACGGCGATCTGCACCCCGCACGGCTGGAAAACGGCGTTGTGCGCACCTCTCCCGGATTTGCCGAAGGATTCAAGGCCATCGCCGAAGGCGGCTGGATCGGGATGAGCGCGGACCCTGAATACGGCGGCATGGGCCTGCCGATGACGCTGACTTCGGCGGTGAACGAGATGATGAGCGGCGCCTGCCTGTCGCTGCAATTGGCCCCCTTGATGAGCCAGGGCCAGATCGAGGCGCTTGAGCATCATGCCTCCGACGCGGTCAAGGAGCTTTACCTGCCCAAGCTGATCAGCGGCGAATGGACCGGCACGATGAACCTGACGGAGCCGCAGGCCGGGTCGGACGTGGGCGCGCTGGTGGCCAAGGCGCAGGACAACGGCGACGGCACCTATTCGGTCTCGGGCCAGAAGATCTATATCAGCTGGGGCGACAATGACTTTACCGGCAATGTCTGCCATCTGGTGCTTGCCCGTCTGCCCGGTGCGCCGGCGGGGACGAAAGGCATCAGCCTCTTCCTCGTGCCGAAATTCCTGCCGGATGAGGATGGCAACCCGGGCCAGCGCAACGGCGTGAGTGTCGTCAGCCTCGAACACAAGATGGGCCTGCACGGCTCCCCCACCGCCGTCATGCAATACGATAACGCCAAGGGATGGATCATCGGCAAGGAACAGGGTGGCATGGCCGCGATGTTCACCATGATGAACAACGCCCGGCTCGGCGTCGGGGAACAGGGCATCGGCGCGGCCGAAGCCGCCTATCAGCACGCGCTGGAATATGCGCTCGACCGCAAGCAGGGCCGGGCGGGCAAGGACGGCACAGGCACCATCGTGGACCACGCCGACGTGCGCCGTATGCTCATGACCATGAAGGCCGACGTTTTCGCGGCCCGGGCCATCGCGCTGTCCTGTGCCCATGCCATCGACATGGGCAATGCCACGGGTGAGGCTGAGTGGAAGGCGCGGGCGGCCTTCCTGACCCCGATCACTAAGGCCTTCGGCACGGACGTGGGCATCGCCGTGGCCGAAACCGGTGTGCAGGTACACGGCGGCATGGGCTTCATCGAAGAAACCGGCGCCGCGCAATTCAGCCGCGATGTACGCGTCACCGCGATCTACGAAGGGACCAACGGCATTCAGGCCATGGACCTCGTGGCCCGCAAGATGATGGACGGGGGCGAAGCCGCCACACGCCTTCTGGATGAGATCGAGGCCGCCGCCGAAGACGCGCGGGAGACTTTCCCGAACATGGCGGATGCCGTGTGGCAGGCAACCGAGACGCTGCGCGAGGCGACCGAATGGCTGACCTCCCAGGAGGATCTGAACGCGCGTTTCGCCGGGGCTGTCCCCTATCTGCGCGGTTTCGCACGGGTACTGGGCGGGCATCTGCACCTGAAGGCCGCCATGGCCGACCGGGGCGGTGCGCGCGAAAAGCTGGCCCGCTTCTACATCCAGCGCCTGCTGCCCGAGCATGTGGGCCTGCTGGCCCATGCGCAGGCGGGGGATGCGGAACTTTATGCCATGAGCGCGGAGGAACTGGCAGCTTGACCGATACGGTCCCTGCCACCAGAGCACCCGTCGGCCTGCGCTATCCATGGGAAACCCCGCCTGAAACCGGCACCGCCATAGAGGTCGCGCCCGGTGTTCTCTGGCTGCGACTGCCGCTTCCGATGAAGCTGGATCACGTGAACGTCTATGCGCTGGACGAAGGCGATCACTGGACGATCATCGACACCGGGTTCTCGTCGAAAAAGGGCAAGTCGATCTGGCGTGACCTGATGGCCGGGCCGCTGGGGGGCAAGCCTGTCGGACGGGTCGTCGTCACCCATCACCACCCCGATCACATCGGGCTGGCGGGCTGGTTCCAGACGGAATTCGGGGCAGAGCTTGTCACGACCCGCACCGCATGGCTGACGGCCCGTATGCTCACTCTCGACGCGCAGGAGGTTCCGGCGGCGGAATCCCTGTCCTTCTACCGCAAGTCCGGCATGGACAACGAGATCTACGAGAAACGTGCGCGCGAACGCCCGTTCAATTTCTCTGACGTCGTGGATCCGCTGCCGCTGGGCTATACCCGGATCAAACAGGGGGACAGCATTCGCATCGGGGGCCGTGAGTGGGATGTTCACATCGGCAACGGCCATGCCCCCGAACATGCCACCTTCTGGAGCCGGGACGACAACCTCGTGCTGGCGGGGGACCAGATCCTGCCCTCCATCAGTCCCAACGTGGGTGTCTATGCGACCGAACCCATGGCCGATCCCATCGGCGAATGGTTGGAAGCCTGCGAACGACTGGCCCCGCTGGCCCGGGCCGATCATCTGGTGCTGGGGGGGCATAAATTGCCCTTCACCGGCCTGCCCAAGCGCATGGAACAGCTGATCGAGAATCACCATGGCGCGCTGAAGCGTCTGCTGGCCTATATCGATACGCCGAAATCTGCTTCGGAATGTTTTCCGCCGCTTTTCAAGCGCAGCATCGGCGAGGGGGAGTATGGCCTCGCACTCGTCGAATCGGTGGCGCATCTCAGCCACCTTTTCCAGACCGGGCTTGCCACCCGCAGCCTGCGCGACGATGGTGCATGGGTCTACCAGCGCAAGGGGTGACCCATGGATAACGAAATCCGGACAGCCGCGGAACTCGTAGAGGCGGACGCTTTGCCGTGCATATACGAGGTGCACGACGATCCCGCCCGGCGCAACGCCTGCGATCAGACCGTCCCGAAGGGCGTGACGAAAACACCCGTCACGCAGAAATCGCCCGCCCGCTGGGCCTATGAGCGGGTGGTGATCTATCTGCGGAATTTCGAAGAACAGCTCGATAGCGAACATGAGGTCGCAATGGGCTTCACCGGGGCCGAAGCCGGGCTCTTGCGCATCCAGGGTATGGGATATTTCGATCCGGATATCGTCACTTTCTACGGCACCGACCCCGCAGGGGGCCGCACGCAGCTGATCCAGCATGTCAGCCAACTGAACGTCATGCTGCGCGCCCTGCCAAAGCAGAAGGATGACGAAAAGCCCAACCGCATCGGATTTCGGCTGGCGCAGGATCTGGACACTGCCGAACCGACCCCGACGGACCAATCGGACTGAGCCTCGCGGGTTCAAATGCGCGGCCCTGAAACCTGCGGCATCTTGTGCCCATCCTCGCGTAGGTCTTTGACATCGTGACACGGTCCTGCGAATAGGATACCCAGCGACGACACAATCAGGGAACCGCGACATGGCCGACCACGAACATGGCAAGATGGACATCACGACGCAGGAAAAGACGTTCGACGGCTTCATGTCCTTCGTCACCAAGACTGTGATCGCGATCATCGTCCTGCTCGTCCTCATGGCGCTGTTCATCCGCTGAACCGTTTACCGCAGGCCCGTTTCGTCATGCGTCCGGTATTGGCGGCACTGCTCGTTGCCCTGCTGGCGGCCTGTGCCAATGATGGCGGGGTGGAGTCTTCCCCGGCCGAAGTGGCCGCCGCCTCCTTCACGACCGATGGGCCCCGGACCCTCACCCTTTTTACCATGATCAGCAACCGGACCGGCAGCGGCGGGCATACCGCGCTGATGATCGACGGCTCGCAGCGGGTGATCTTCGACCCGGCCGGATCGTTCCGCGACCCGCGTGTCGCCGAACGGGGTGACGTGATCTATGGCGTCACGCCCGCGTGGTTGCAGGCCTACCGCTCCGCCCATGCGCGCAGCGCCTATCACGTGGTAAGCCAGCGCATCGTCGTGACCCCGCAACAGGCAGAGCAGGCCCTGCGCCTCGCGCAGTCGAACGGATCGGTCATGGCCGCCCATTGCGCCAACGCCACCTCGCGGCTGCTTGCGCAGGTGCCCGGGTTCACCCATGTGGACCGCACCTATTACCCGGTGAAATTGATGACGCAGTTCGGCACGATACCGGGCGTGGAAACGACCCGCTACTACGAAGACGACGCCGGCAATGTGATCGACGTGTTGAAGGCCGCGCAAGCCACGCAGTAGCACGGCCCGGCTTCAGCTGAGCAGATAGAGCAACCCGTAGAGCGTTCCGCCCCCGCTGAGAATGGCGAGGATCACGTTCCGGGTCAGCAGCCCGACCAGCAACGTGACGATGGCGGCGGCCAGCCGCGCCGGGTCTGGCGTGCCCCCGGTGGCCGTGGGCCAGAGAACCTGCGGCGCCACCAGTGCGGGCAGGATGGCCACGGCGGTATAGCGCAGATGGCGAAGAAGCCAGGGCGGCATCGCGCTGTTGCCCACCAGACCGGTAAACATGAAGCGCAGGGCGAAACTGCCCAGCCCCAGCACCACGATCACGATCCAGAGAGTGCCGTCATCGATCATGGCCGCACCCCGCTGCGGCGTTCCAGCCAAAGCTCCGTCTGTGCGCCGGCCATCATCCCGGCGATACCGGCCACGATCAGCCCCAGCGAATAGGGGATGCCCACCGCGGGCAGCGATACCGCAACCGCCACAAAGGCCGCCACGACATGCGCCAGGGTGCGGAACATCGGCGCGATCATGGCCAGAAAGGTGATGGGAATCGCGAAATCGAGCGCCCAGCTTTCGGGAACCTGTGCCCCGAGCAGCGCCCCCACCAGCGTGAACAGGTACCACAGCGGCACCACCGGCGTGACCGCGCCCATGAAATAGGCGATCCGCTGGGGCACCGTCATGTCAGGCGCGCGTTCGTATTGCGCGATGGCGCAGACATAGGACTGATCCACCGTCAGGTAGGCGGCGAGCGCCCGCTGCCAGAGCGGCGCGGCCCCGATCCACGGGGTGAGCGATGCCGAATACATCGCCATGCGCAGGTTGACCGCCAAAGCGGAGGCAAGCACGATCGCCGTCGGCGCGTTTTCCTGCATCAGTTGTAGCGCGGTGAACTGCGCGGCGCCCGCAATGACCACAACGGAGAAGGACAGCGTTTCAAAGACGCTCAGCCCGGCCTCTGTCGCGATGATGCCGAACAACGTCGAAAAGGGAATGATCACCAGAATAAAGGGCGCACCATCGGCGACGCCCTTGAAATAGGCGGATTTCCTTGTGGTGGTGGTCATGAGAAGCCCCTAGATTACCTACGACGCTTAACGCCGCCACCGGGGGGATGCAATTGGCCCGCGACACCGATCTGACCGACTATGTGATCGCACCCGATCCACAGGCCGGGCGCCTTACGCGCGGGGTGGAGGGGACGGACCAGACCGGCGCCCCGGTCACCACCCGCGTGGTGGAGGAACGCCCCCTGACGATCTTTCTCAACCGGCAGGAAATCGTGACGGCGATGACCATCGGTGACTATCCCGATTACCTCGCGCTGGGGTTTCTGCGCAATCAGGGGATGCTGCGCCCGGATGAAGAGATCACCGGCGTGGACTACGACGAGGAGTTGGAGACCGTCGTTGTTCGCACGGCCCGCGCGACCGATTACGAGGACAAGATGCGCCGCAAAACTCGTACCAGCGGCTGCGCGGTCGGCACCGTGTTTGGCGACATGATGGAGGGTCTCGAAGACGTGCGCCTGCCCGCCACCCCGGTGCGTACATCCTGGCTCTATGCGCTCAGTTCGAAAATCAACCGGACGCCCAGCCTCTACCTCGAAGCGGGCGCGATACATGGCACGGTGCTCTGCCGTGAGGATCGGCCACTCGTCTACATGGAAGATGTCGGTCGCCATAACGCGGTGGACAAGATCGCCGGCTGGATGCTCTCCGAAGGGGAGGGTGCTGCGGACAAGATCCTGTATACCACCGGGCGGCTGACCTCCGAGATGGTGATCAAGACAGCGATGATGGGTATTCCCACGTTGGCGTCGCGCTCCGGCTTTACCGCTTGGGGGGTGGAAATCGCGCGGCAGGTGGGGCTCACCCTCATCGGGCGGATGCGGGGGGAGCGCTTCGTCTGCCTGAGCGGTGAGGACCGGCTCATCCGGGATGCCGATCCCGCCAGCGTCCCGCAGGAGCCGCGCCGGTCCGGTCGCAAGGCAGGCGCATGAACGATACTGCGATGACTGCGCCGCTGGGTGTCGTGCTGGCCGGGGGGCGGGCGACCCGCATGGGCGGCGGGGACAAGGGCCTGCTGACCATCGGCGGTGAACCCCTGCTGAAACGCGTCCTCGCCCGGCTGTCGCCACAGGTCGATGACATGGCGCTCAATGCCAACGGCGATGCGACGCGCTTCGCGGACTATCGCCTGCCGGTTCTGCCCGACAGCGTCGAGGGGTTCGCGGGGCCACTGGCGGGCGTGCTCGCCGGGCTCGACTGGGCGGCGGCGCGGGGTGCGCGGATGATTGTTACCGCCGCAGCCGATACGCCCTTCTTCCCCTGCGATCTGGTGCCGCGCCTCTTGCTTGCCGCGGAAGGAATGGACCATCCGCTGGTGCTCGCCGCCACGCCGGACCCGCGGCGGGGCAGTGTCCGGCATCCGACATTCGGCCTGTGGCCCGTGGCCCTGCGCGATGACCTGCGGCAATCGCTCGACGGCGGATTGCGCAAAGTGGTGCTCTGGACCGATCGCCACGGCGGGCGCGAAGCCCTGTTCGAAGACGAAGACGCGTTTTTCAACGTCAATACACCCGAGGATCTGGCCCGGGCGGAGACCATGGCATGAGGATTTACGGCGTCGTCGGGTGGAAGAACGCGGGCAAGACAGGCCTGATGGAACGCCTCGTGACCGAGATTACCGGGCGTGGCCATTCGGTCTCTACGGTCAAACATGCGCATCACAGTTTCGACGTGGATCACGAAGGCAAGGACAGCCACCGCCACCGGGTCGCGGGCGCACGCGAGGTTTTGCTCGCCTCACGCAGCCGGTTTGCCCTGATGCACGAACTGCGCGATGCTTCGGAGCCGACGCTGGACGATCTGCTCACGCGGCTGTCGCCGGTCGATCTGGTGCTGGTCGAGGGCTACAAACGCGACGGTCACCCCAAGGTGGAGGCGCACCGCGCCGTCACCGGCAACCCCCTGATCGCCCCGGATGATCCCACGGTACGGGCTGTTGCCAGTGACACGGCGCTCGACCTCGACCGCCCGGTGTTCGATCTGGACGATACGCGCGCGATTGCGGATTTCATCCTGTCAGAGGTCGGGTTGTGAGGGCATTCGACACATTTGTTGTCGTCGATTGGTCCGCCCGGTCCAGCCCTTCATCGGCCCGCCCCGAAAAGGATGCGATCTGGATCGGAATCGCTCAGGCCGGGGATGTCGTTTGCACCTACCACCGCACCCGGGCGGAGGCACAGGACGCGCTGGAGCGGCTTTTCGCGGCCGAACTGGCAGCGGGCCGCAGGGTCCTGGCGGGCTTTGACTTTCCTTTCGCCTATCCTGCGGGGTTCGCACGCGTTGTGACGGGCGGGGATGATCCTCTGGCATTGTGGGAATATCTGGCGAAGCAGGTGCAGGACGGCGCCGACAACGCGAACAACCGGTTCGCGGTCGCGCGCCAGCTCAATACAATGTTCCCCGGTGTCGGCCCGTTCTGGGGGTGCCCTGCAGACCTGGGGGACGATGTTCTGCCCACACACGGCACCCGCAGGCGGGACCACGGGCTGCCCGAACGGCGGCAGGTCGAACGCGCGCCCGGGCTGGGTGGGGCGCAGCCCTGTTGGAAGCTTTACACCACGGGTTCGGTGGGTTCTCAGGCCCTCTTGGGCCTGCCGCGGCTTCAGGCCCTGCGCGAACGGTTCGGTGAGGCCCTGTCGGTCGCGCCTTTTCAGGCACCCGAAACACCCATTGTTCTGGCGGAGGTCTTCCCCTCGCTCATTGCCGATATCATCGCGGAAGAGGCAGAGCCGGACGAGGTGCGGGACCGTGCGCAGGTACGCGTTTTGGCCGCTGCGCTTTCCCGGCTCGATCCCCGGGTGCTGACAGAGATGCTGACAACCGGGGATCCGGTGGAGGGCTGGATCCTCGGTGTAGGAGCCGAGGATCAACTGCGGACGGCGGCGCGCGGCAACAACGCACCGCGCCCCTTGCGCAACGATTGTTTCGCGCTTCCCCCGGGCGTTCATTGGACGCCGGTGGACGAAGCGCTCGCAACGCTGCGTGACAGGCTGGCCCCCGTGACGGCTACGCAACATCTCCCGCTGACAGAGGCCGCGGGCCGTATTGCCGCCCGAGACGTTACCGCGCGGCGGTCGAACCCGCCGCTGCCCAATACGGCGGTGGATGGCTATGGCTTTGCCGGCGCCCGGGCAGAGGGGGCCCACCGCCTTCCGCTCGCCAAAGGGCGCGCCGCCGCCGGGGATGCACCGGTCTCTGTCCCGCCCGGCTACGCCTTGCGCGTACTGACGGGCGCGGCCCTGCCTGATGGCGTGGACACCGTTGTTTTGCAAGAGGACGTGACTGTCGAAGAGGGTGCGGTGACCTTTTGTGGCCCGGTCAAGCAGGGTGCCAATACCCGACGCGCCGGGGAGGACGTGACTGAGGGGGATGCGATCCTGACCGCGGGGCGACGGATCGGTGCGGCGGAACTTGCGCTGCTGGCCGCGACGGGGATTGGTGAGGTGCCGGTTCGCCAATCGTTGCGGGTGGGGGTGCTTTCCACCGGGGACGAACTGGCCGAAGCGGGCGAAGACGCGCCCGACACGAGGATATACGATGCGAACCGGCCCATGCTGCTCGCCCTGCTGGGTGATCTGGGTCATGTCCCCGTCGATCTTGGCCGGGTGCCGGACGACCGCGAAACTCTGCGCAAACGGCTGGACGACGCGGCGGGGCGGGTCGATGCCATTCTGACGAGCGGTGGCGCCTCGGCGGGCGACGAGGATCATGTATCCGCGCTGTTGCGGGAAGCCGGTGCCATGACGCTCTGGCGGATCGCGATCAAGCCGGGGCGCCCGCTGGCGTTGGGCATGTGGGACGGCGTGCCCGTCTTCGGCCTGCCGGGCAACCCCGTGGCGGCGATGGTCTGCAGCCTGATCTTCGCCCGGCCCGCATTGGATCTGCTGGCAGGGGCGGGGTGGAACGCGCCGCAGGGGTTCGACGTGCCTGCGGCCTTTGCCAAGTCGAAAAAGGCAGGGCGGCGGGAATATCTGCGCGCCCGGATTCGGGACGGCAAGGCGGAGGTCTTCGCGTCCGAAGGCTCCGGGCGGATCAGCGGTCTTTCATGGGCCGAAGGTCTTGTGGAATTGCCCGAACCCGCCGCTGATATCCAGCCCGGCGATCCGGTGCGCTATATTCCATACGGCAGTTTCGGTATCAAACCCCCGCAGGGATAATACCGGGGGGGCGGCGGCCCCGTCAGTCGAATGTACCCGCGCAGCGGCCCAGCAGCATGAAGGCCCGCGCGGTGCGCGTATCCGCCAGCGCCGAGATCTCTCCGTCCGATGCGGTCTTTTCGAAGGCGGCGAATGTCTTGTCGAACCGGCGCAGGAAGTGGTGCGCCGCATCTCGGAAGATCGGATCCTGTTTCATCCGGGCATTGCTGAGCGCCAGCGAAGATCGGTCGCGGATACCGCCCAGCGGCGCGATCGTGCGCCCGCGCGCGCCTTGGGCGAACTGGCGCCAGACTTCGGGGCGGGCGCGGTCCGGGCGCAGATCGTCCATGTAGATTCCATCCTGCGACAGCAGGGTAAGCACATCCTGCGCGGCCTGGATCAACTGGGAAGCCGACCTGTCCTTCAAAGCCCGGCGCAGCGCGTTGAACCCGGCCTGATCCTCGGCGGTTTCGGGAAAGTTCAGCGCGCGGATGAAGTCTTCGGTCGCCAGTTGCGGGGCAAGGTCGCCGGGCTGAGTGCCGAGTGCCAGTGCAGGCTGTTCTTCGGCGGAAGCCACCGAAACGGCCGCCGCATTCGGCAGCGAACGTCCGGCATGGTCCCGACGGCTTTGGAAGGTGGCAAGCGCGCTTTCGGTCTTGCGCGTGGCGGCAGCGATTTCGTCCAGCTTGCGCGCCACCGACGGTTCGGACCGCAGCGGCTGGCCCTGCTGCTGGGCGATATAGGCGTGGCGGATCGCATCGATGGCCGCCTGCAGGCGCTGGCTTTCCTCGCGCATGACGCGGCTGGCCCGTGCCGCCGTGGCGGCGACCCAGATCATGCCCACGGGCATGAAGACCGCCAGCATCGTCATGAGGAACCGCAGGCCATTGGTGCCTTCGGTCTCTCCCTCCGCGGGCTGCAGCAGGAAGAACAGCGCCGAGCCGATCAGCCAGACGGCGCTCAGCGCGACGGCGATGATCTCGATCTCCGTGACGCCACCGGCGCCGGGCTTGTCATAGATGCCCAGCGGTGTCGGGCGCGCGCCGCCGTTATCCGCCTTGCTGCTTGGGGGCGGAGTGTCCTGCGTTTCGGTCATGTGGTGATCTCCGATCAGGCGTAGACGATCTTGAGAACCTCGTAGGATTTCTCACCGCCGGGTGTACGCACCTCGACGCTGTCGCCTTCTTCCTTGCCGATGAGGGCGCGGGCGATGGGCGACTTGATGTTCAGAAGACCGTTTTCAATGTTGGCCTCGTATTCGCCGACGATCTGATAGGTTTTCTCTTCGTCGGTGTCTTCATCCACCAGCGTGACCGTCGCGCCGAACTTGATGGGGCCGGATATCTTGGCCGGATCGATCACATCGGCCAGGGAAATGGCGCCTTCCAGTTCCTTGATGCGGCCTTCGATGAAAGACTGCTTTTCCTTGGCGGAATGATACTCCGCGTTTTCCGACAGATCGCCATGTTCGCGCGCTTCCGCGATGGCCTTGATGATGGCGGGACGTTCGACCGACTTGAGGTGCTTCAGTTCGGTTTCGAGTGCGTCATGGCCCTTGCGGGTCATCGGGATCTTTTCCATCGCGGTCAGCCTGCTATCAATGAGAGCCGCCCCTCGTTGAACGAGGGGCGGCCGCTGTTGGTGTTCGTCTTTAACTGACCCAAACGGATAAGCAAATGCAAGGGGGGCGGCCCGTACCAATCGGCAAGGGAACGCGCAACGGGGTTTCGCGCATATGTGGCGCAGCCGGGGGTCGGGTGGTGTGCGCAGGGCGTAAAAACCCCTCGCGTTGCTTTCCTTTACGGCCTGCAA
>NZ_LWGH01000291.1:0-2024 GCF_001635395.1 Sulfitobacter sp. HI0129
GAATTACGCCGCCTGGATCGACCAGAACGAGACCTCCTTCGTTCTGGCACGCAGCGAGGCGATCCGCCTGTGCCAAGCCGCACTCGATGCGGCCGATATCGCGGCCCCCTTTCCCACCCGGCGGGTGGTGATCGAACGCAAGGGCGCGCAGACAGATTCGAAGGCGGAAGCCGGTGCGAGGGCAACAAAGGCCACGCGTCTGCCCGACCTGCTGGAAGCCGCCGCCGCCTATATTGCCTTCGTCGAGGGCAAGGACCAATTCTCCCGCCCGCAACTGATGACGAAGGTGCGGCAGGCCGATGCGCCCGAATTTTCGCGCGAGGACGGTCTGCGGTCCTTTGGCCAGCTTCTTCGCGCCGGCAAGATCGAGAAGATCAAGGGCGGCCAATTCACCGTCTCCGACGACATCGGCTTCAAGCCGGATCAACGCGCGGCAGGCTGAACCGGCCTGCAGGGCACAACGCTGAAAGGGCGGCACCGAAAGGGCCGCCCTTCTGCTTTGGTGGGGTATCTGCAAATAGGCAGACAGGTGAGCCAATCCGGTCAGGCATCAGAGGCCCGCGACCTTGGTTCAGCCCTTCGGCCCGTCCTCGTCCCGGGCGTCCGGGTCGGCCTGCCCGACCCCACGGAAAACAAACCGGAAGGGAATCGCCCAGATCACACCCAGCGCCACGTAAACCAGCAGTTCCACAAGGATCGAGGGCCGCTCGAACATGCCGATCACGGAGACCGCCAGAATAATATAGAGCGGCAGCCCCACCAGCAGGATCACCAGCGACCACCGCCGACGCGCCTTGTAGGAAAGCGCCATCAGTCGGCGAACGGGTCAGTCACCAGTATGGTGTCCTCCCGCTCCGGCGAGGTGGAAAGAAGCGCGACAGGGCATTCGATCAGTTCTTCGACGCGGCGCACGTATTTGATGGCTTCCGCCGGCAGGTCAGCCCAGCTGCGCGCCCCTTCGGTCGATTGCGACCAGCCCGGCATTTCCTCGTAGACCGGGGTGCAGCGGGCCTGCTGATCCGCCGCAGTGGGCAAATGGTCCAGCCGCTTGCCGTCCAATTCGTAACCCACGCAGATCTTCAGGGTCTCGAATCCGTCCAGCACGTCCAGCTTGGTCAGCGCGATGCCCCGCACCCCGGATGTGGCACAGGTCTGGCGGACCAGAACCGCATCGAACCAGCCGCAGCGGCGCTTGCGGCCCGTGACGGTGCCGAATTCATGCCCCCGCTCACCCAGCCGCTGGCCGTCGGCATCGTCCAGTTCCGCCGGGAACGGGCCTTCGCCCACGCGGGTGGTATAGGCCTTCACGATGCCCAGCACGAAATCGATCGAGCCGGGCCCGATGCCCGTGCCCGTCGCCGCCTGCCCCGCGATCACGTTGGAGGAGGTGACGAAAGGATAGGTGCCAAAGTCGATGTCCAAGAGCGCGCCCTGCGCGCCCTCGAACAGGATGCGCTTGCCCGCCTTGCGCTTCTCGTTCAGCACCTTCCAGACCGGTGCGGCGTATTCGAGCACGGCGGGCGCGATCTCCCGCAGGCTGGCCAGCAGCGCGTCGCGGTCCACGGGGTCAAGGCCGAGGCCACGGCGCAGGGCGTCGTGATGCACCAGCGCGCGGTCTACCCGCAGCTCAAGCGTGGCGTCATCCGCCAGATCGGCAACCCGCACGGAACGGCGCCCCACCTTGTCCTCATAGGCCGGGCCGATTCCGCGGCCCGTGGTGCCGATCTTGGCCACCGAATTCTGCGCCTCGCGCGCGCGGTCCAGCTCGCCATGGATGGGCAGGATCAGCGGCGTGTTCTCGGCGATCATCAGCGTGTCCGGGGTGATGGTCACACCCTGCCCGCGCAGACCCTCGATTTCCTTGACCAGATGCCAAGGGTCCAGCACGACGCCGTTGCCGATCACGCTCAGCTTGCCGCCGCGCACGATGCCCGAGGGCAGCAGCGACAGCTTGAAGACTTCGCCGTCGATGACCAGCGTATGCCCCGCGTTATGCCCGCCCTGAAACCGCGCGATGACGTCGG
>NZ_LWGH01000292.1:0-2524 GCF_001635395.1 Sulfitobacter sp. HI0129
CGGGTGTGATCGTTCAGGGCCGGTATGACATGATCTGCCCGCCCCGCCGCCGTAGAACCAGTCCAGCTCTCCCTTGGTCATCAGGAAGACCCCCCGTAGAACGAGGTTCCGCACCGGCTCGGGATGGGTTTCGGCATAGATCAGCGCCAGCGTCGCGCCCCAAGAACCGCCGAAGACGATCCACTCCTCGATGCCCAGCGTCTTGCGGATCAACTCGATATCGGCGACCAGATGCCACGTCGTATTGTCAGTGACCGAGGCATGGGGCCGCGACCGTCCGCAACCACGCTGATCGAACAGGATGACACGATACCGCGAGGGATCGAAATAGCGCCGCATGGACGGGCTGCACCCGCCACCCGGCCCGCCGTGCAACACCACAACGGGAATGCCATCGGGGTTGCCGCATTGTTCGACATAGATGTGATGCCCCTGCCCCACGGCCAGTGTGCGCTGGTCGTAGGGATCGATCGGTGGGTACAGATGCTGTGCCGCGCGCTTTTGATCGGGAATTTTGTCCATGTCCGCCCTATATAGTGTCGCGACCCAGAAGAGCATAGGGAATCCGGAATGCAAGCGCATCAGACAACTGTGGATCCGGCGGAAATCGCCAAGTTCGAAGCCATGGCAGCGGAGTGGTGGGATCCGGAAGGGAAATTCAAGCCGCTGCATATGCTGAACCCCTGCCGGCTGGACTACATCACCAGTCAGATCGCAGGCGAGTTCGGGCGCGACCTGTCAGCGCAGCGCCCCTTCGAGGGGCTGCGCATCCTCGATATCGGCTGCGGGGGCGGGCTGCTTGCAGAACCCATGGCGCGGCTGGGCGCGGACGTCGTCGGCGCGGACGCCGCCGAAGGGAACATTTCCGTGGCGCGGATCCATGCAGAGCAATCGGAGCTGGAGGTGGATTATCGCCACACTACCGCCGAGGCGCTGGCCCAGGCCGGGGAAACCTTCGATGTCGTGCTCAACATGGAGGTCGTGGAACATGTCGCCTCCCCCATCGACTACCTGACAGCCTGTCATGATCTGTTGAAACCCGGCGGGCTGCACATCTGCTCGACCCTGAACCGCAATCCGAAATCCTATGTGATGGCAATCATCGGGGCGGAGCATGTGATGCGCTGGCTGCCCAAGGGCACCCACGAATGGTCCAAGTTCATCACCCCCGATGAACTCTTCGATCTGCTGCGGCGCGCCGGTCTCACCCCCGTCGATCGCAAGGGATTCGTGTTCAACCCAGTCACATGGTCATGGCGGCTGTCGTCGCGCGATCTCAGCGTGAACTACGTGACGGCCAGCACGCGCCCCGAAACCGGCTAGGCCAGACGGCGGCGAATTTCGCGCAGGATCGGCAGGGCATCCCGCACCCGGTCCTCGCCCAGATCGTCGACCACCTGATTGATCATCGGCGTGATCGCGTCGACCGCCGCGTCGCGGGCCTGTCGGCCTGCCGGGCTGATGGCGACCATCTTCCGGCGGGCATCGTCCCAGTCGGGCCGAACATGGATATAGCCGGCCCATTCCAGCTTGGACAACGTGTTGGTCATCGCGCCGCGCGTGACATTGAAGGTCGCCGCCAGTTTCGCGGGGGAGCGTTCCTCCCCATGAAAGGCGAGCGCGTTCAGAACGGAAAAATGCGAAATCTCCATGCCCTTGGGCAGAACGCGCGACAATCGGTGCCGAACGGACTGATCGGCAGCCAGCAGTTCACTGAACAACTGGATCGCGAATATGTTGCGGTCTTCGCTCATGGCTGCGCAAAAGATCGACGGTTCGCCATGCTGGGCACCCGTCGGCGCGCTGTCTCCACTTCCTTGGGGTCGATTTCAAACATGTAGACCCCGGGCGCTTCGCCCGCGTCAAGCACAACCTCTCCCCAGGGGGCCACGACAAGGCTATGACCATAGGTGTCGCGGGTTTTGTTGGCGGCGCTTTGATGCGTGCCGGTCTGCGCGGGCGCCAGGACGAAGCACCCCGTTTCAATGGCCCGCGCGCGCAGCAGGGCATGCCAGTGAGCCGCGCCGGTAACGGGCGAAAACGCCGCCGGCACTGTCAGGATTTGGGCGCCAGCATCGACGAGCGCCTGATAAAGTTGCGGAAAGCGCAGGTCATAGCAGATGGACATCCCCAGCGTGCCCCAAGGCGTCTGCGCCACCACCGCCTGCGTGCCGGGGCGGTAGCCCGCCGATTCGCGGTAGGTTTCGGTTTCGTCGATTTCCACGTCGAACATGTGGATCTTGTCATAGCGCGCCTGAACCGCCCCGTCGGGATCGATCAGGAAGGACCGGTTGGCAAAGCGCCCGTCCGGATCCTCCGTCTGCAATCCGAGCGATCCGATCAGCAGCCAGATCCCATGGGCGTTGGCCTCTTCCCTCAACGCGGCGAGTGTTTCGTCCTCGCTTTCGGCCCGCAGGACCTTTGCCTGTTGCGCGCGGCTGGTGGAGACACAGTTCGTCACCTCCGGCGTCAGCACGAACTGAGCGCCCTGCGCCGCCGCATCGCGAAGATAATCCACCGTCCG
>NZ_LWGH01000293.1:0-6530 GCF_001635395.1 Sulfitobacter sp. HI0129
AAACATGCCCATAGAGAACCTTCCGCTCGCTCAAACCCTTGGCCCGGGCGGTCATGACATAGTGCTTCTTGATCTCGTCGAGGAAGCTGTTTTTCGTCAGCAGGGTGAGCGTGGCAAATGCGGAGATCGTGGAGGCGAGCACCGGAAGCGTGATGTGCCAGAAATAATCGGCCACTTTTCCCAAGGGGCTCAACTGATCGAAATTGTCAGACGTCAGCCCGCGCAGGGGGAAAATCTGCCAGTACGATCCGCCTGCGAACAACACCAGCAATAGGATCGCGAAAAGAAACCCGGGGATTGCATAGGCCGCGATGATCGCGCCGGAAGTCCATGTGTCAAAGCTGGTACCGTCCCGAACCGCCTTAGCGATGCCAAGGGGGATCGATACGATATAGGCGATCAGCGTGGACCAGAGGCCAAGCGTAATGGAAACCGGCAGCTTTTCCTTGATCAGGTCTATCACGCCGATAGAGCGGAAATAGCTCTCTCCGAAGTCGAAGCGCATGTAGTTCCACATCATCGAAAGAAACCGTTCGACGGGCGGTTTGTCGAATCCAAATTCCTTTTCCAACTCCGCGATGAATTCGGGCGGCAATCCGCGGGCGCCGACGTAGTTTTCATTCGCGGTCGTATCGGTCGTGCCAGCATCGTTGCCGGATCCTGCGAACCCTTCGAAGACATCACCGCCGCCCTGGATACGGGCGATGGCCTGTTCCACCGGGCCGCCCGGCACGAATTGCACCAGCGCGAAGTTGATCAACATGATGCCGAGCAACGTTGGAATGATCAGCAATAGCCGTCGAAGGATATAGGCGCCCATGGGGGAGAGTTACCTCAGCGCGCCCGCGGCCCGCAACTCGGCTGCCCTGTCCGCGTCATACCACCAGAAATCCAGATAACCGAGCCCGTAGGGGGGCTGCGATTCTGGATGATCGTACTGGTCATAATAAGCCACCCAATAGCTATCCTTGTACCATGCGGGGATCATGAAGAATTCATACCGCAGCGCACGGTCCAACGCCTTCAGGGTCGCCTCCTCCTCCTCGGCGGATTCCGCGTTCAGCGAGGCTTCGATGATGGCGTCGACCAGCGGACTCGCCAGACCGGCGGGGTTGAACAGCGAATATTCCGCCGCTTCCGAGCCGTATCGCTGCGCCAGTCCCGTGCCGGTGCCAAGGAAGGCCGCATAGCCATCGAACACCATGTCATAGTCACGATCGCGTTCGCGGAGCGTGTACTGCGAGGCGTCGACCTTTTCGAGCACCGCATCCACACCCATGGCCTGCAGGTTTGAGATGTAGTTCTCCACCACCGCGCTCAGCGTGGCGGAGCCTGCCGAATTGAGCAGGAATTTCAGACGCAGCGGCTCACCGTCGGCATTGCGGCGCATGCCGTCGGGCCCGACGGACCAGCCCGCTTCATCCAGCAGTTTCATGGCGCGCCGCGTGTTGCCGCGGTCCAGCAGGCGGGACGCGTCGGAGACATGCGGCATGACGGCTTTGTCAGTCAGCAATTCCGGGGGCACAATGTCACCGAGCGACTGCAGGAAAGCCAGTTCGTCGCCTTCGGGCGCCCCGGTCGCCATCAGCGGCGTGTCCTGTGAAAAAGAAGCACGCGGTTTGAAAAGCCCGTATTGCAGGGATTCGTTCGTCCACTCGAAGTTGAAACCCAGCGCCAGCGCTTGGCGCACGCGCTTGTCCTGCAAAACCTCACGACCGAGGTTGAAGACAATCCCCGACGGCGTCGGCGGGGACCCGTCAGGGATCTCCTCCTTCACCACGTAGCCCTGCTGGACCTTGGGGAAATCATAGGCACTGGCCCATTGCTTGGAATTGCCTTCCTCCCGGAAGGTGTATTCCCCGGCCTTGAACGCCTCGAACGCGGAATTCTCGTCACCGAAATATTCGATGCGGATCCTGTCGAAGTTGTTGCGGCCCACGTTGAAAGGCAGGTCCTTGCCCCAATAATCGGGATTGCGCTTGTAGACGATGCGGCGGTTCACATCGATCGACTCTACCATGTAGGGCCCGGATCCGGGGGAAATCTCCAACCGGGATTCATCCAGCCGCGCGCCTGTTTCCTCGTACCACTTCTTCGACCACGCGGGAACGCCACCCACCTGATCGATCAGGCTGCGGCGCGAAATGCCCGGCGTGAAGTAGAATTTGATCGTGTAATCGTCGATCACCTCTACCTTGGGAATGCGCTTGCGCACCGCGTCGGCGTAGGATTTCAGCCCCTGATCCAGCAAGAGGTTATGCGAAAAGGCAATGTCATGCGCGGTGACGGGATCACCGGTAGAGAACTTTGCGTCCTTGCGCATGTGGAAGATCACCCAATCCTTGCTTTCGGGATACTCAAGGCTTTCGCACAGAAGGCAGTAGCCTTCGCCGTAGACATCCGCCGGGGCAAGCTCATTGCCCGTCCCTTCGCCCAGCAGGCTTTCGTACATGATCGTACTCAGCGCACCGCCCCGGCCCTTGCGGCTGTAGGGGTTCATCGAATCGAACGTGCCGAGCGCAGACAGCGAAATTTCACCACCCTTGGGGGCATCCGGGTTCACATAGTCGAAATGCTCGTAATCCGCCGGATACTTCAGGTCGCCATAGAAGGAATAGCCATGACTGCGGATCATGTTCTCTTCCTGCGCGAAAAGCGGCGCCGCCAGCACCAGCGCGGACAACAGGGCCAGCAGGAAGGTGAGCGGAGCGAAAGTGCGCGCGTAGCCGGGCAGGCAGGCGACGCGGGTGACGGCTTTGGGCATCTGGCTGGTCCTCATGTCAAAGGTCGATCAGTGCGGTTGAAACATCACGTAGGCTAACGGCGGGGCGAACCAAGTTACAAGTTGCGAATATGTTATCTGACGCCGCAAACGCAAAAGGCCGCCCCAATCGGGCGGCCCCTGAAGTCGGAAACGGCTGAAGATCAGCCCCCGAGGCTTTCCAGATAGGCGATCACGTCCGCCCGATCCTCCGGCTTGCGCAAACCGCCAAAGCCCATGGTGGTCCCGGGCGCATAGCCGCGCGGATCTTCGAGGAACCCGTTCAGCGCCTCGTAGTCCCAGGCACCTTCGAGGCTCTGGAGAGCGCCGGAATAGTTGAACCCGGCGACAGAGGCGATGTCACGCCCGACCACGCCATAAAGATAGGGGCCAACCGCGTTCTCACCATCCACGACCTTGTGGCAGGCGCTGCACTTGCGGAAGACGCCTTCGCCCTTGCCGGGATCGGCGTTCGCCATCAGTGCCGCGAAATCGACTTCGGCACCGCCTTCGTCGCCGCCCGCGTCGGCCACTTCGATGACATAGGACGCTTCGCCATGCGCTTCGGCATGGTAGAGTTCTTCACCCGCCCATTTGCCCAGCAGCAGGATCAGCCACGCGCCGAAGAGGCCGGCGGCGATTTTTGTCAATGTCATCGTATCGAACATGCGTCTGGGTCCATCACTCTAATTCGGGTCATCTGCTTGGCGGGTATCTATTGCTTTCCCTTCACGCAGGCAAGATGTACTTACCGCGACCAAACGACCTAACGCAATGATCCGGCATCACAACCGGCGAGGGGCGCAGATGACACAGACCAATCCGCCGCGGATCGCCTTTCAGGGGGCACTGGGTGCCTACAGCCACGAAGCCTGCATGAAAGCGCGGCCCGGCATGGTCCCCGTGCCCTGCACGACCTTCGAAGGCGTCATCCGCGCGGTAAAGGAAAACCGCGCCGATCTCGCCATGCTTCCGGTGGAAAACACCACCTATGGCCGGGTCGCCGATATTCATCGCCTCCTGCCCGAAAGCGGCCTGCATATCATCGGCGAAGCCTTCGTCAGGGTACGCATCGCGCTGATGGCCCTGCCGGGGGCGACACTGCCTGACATCCGCCACGTGCGCGCGCACATGGTTCTGCTTCCTCAGGCGCGCAGCTTCCTGCAACAGAACGGTATAACTTCCGAAGCGGCCGCCGACAGCGCCGGCGCGGCGGAAGAACTAGCCCAGTCGGGCGACCGCACGCAGGGCGTTCTGGCCAGCGAGGTCGCGGCCGAGATCTACGGGCTTCAGGTGCTGGCCCGGGATATCGAGGATCTCGAACATAACACCACGCGCTTCCTGCTCATGGCGCCCGAACTGGACGGTACGCGCCGGGGCGAAAACATGCTGACGACCTTCGTCTTCGAAGTGCGCAACATCCCCGCCGCGCTCTACAAGGCCATGGGGGGATTTGCGACCAATGGTGTCAACATGACCAAGCTGGAGAGCTACATGGTGGGCGGTTCGTTCACCGCCACACAGTTCTATGCCGATATCGAAGGGCATCCGGATGACCCGGCGGTTCAGCGCGCATTGGAAGAGTTGAACTACTTCACCAATATGCTGGAGATTCTGGGCGTTTACCCCAGCGATCCGGGCCGCGCTCAGGTCTGAGCGCACGCATTGCCCCCGCGCAGGCTAGGCGCGGCTCGCGGTGTCCCGGCGATAGCGTTCTTCCATGCCATTGGCATATTCAGCGACCCGCAGCTTGTACTTGGCGGTCAGCGAGGATTTGGCCAGCTTCATCGACTGGATCATCAGACGCGAAGACAGGTTCAGCGGCTTGACCTCAAGCGTGACCATCACCCGCGTCCGTTTGCGTGACAGGGGGACCAGCTCAAAGCTCATCTCGCCAAGCAGGCCGGAGGACCGGCTTTCGAATACCATCTCGGTCGGCCGGTCGAAGGTGACCATCTCGATCTCCACCTCGCGCTTTTTCCCGCGCATCTCGAAGACGGCCTGCCACTTCATCCCCACGGCGGGCTTGGTAAACTGGTCCAGCCTCTGCACCTCTGCACCGCGCCGCATGGCCGCGCGCTCGAAGCTTTCGAAATCGCACAACATGTCGAAAACGGCATCGATCGGTGCTTCGATATCTTCTTTGGTAGAGAATTTCATGAACTGCCCAGTCGTTTTTTGATTGGCGTCATTCTTGCTTCAATCGAGTGTATCCGCAAGCCAGTTCTCCAGGAGGAAATGGGCAATGGCACCCTTCCTTGCGGGAAGGATCCTTTCGTGTTCGCCGGCGAATATCTGCATCATTTCTTCCCGGCTGACCCAAAGTGCATCTTCGATCTCAATCGGATCAATGGTGATGCCGCTCGAGATCGCGCGGCCCTCACAACCGAACATGAGCGAGGCCGGAAAGGGCCACGGCTGGCTCGAAAGATAGCTGACCTCGCCCACCTGCACGCCCGCTTCCTCAAAGACCTCACGGCGCACGGCGGCTTCCAGCGTCTCTCCCGGCTCGACGAAGCCTGCCAGCAGCGAATACATCCCCTGCGGCCAACCGGGGGAACGGCCCATCAGCACCGAGTTGCCGTGCGTGATCAGCATGATCACCACCGGGTCGGTGCGCGGAAAATGGGAGGCCCTGCAGGCGGGGCAGACACGCTGCCACCCGGCCTGCGCGACATGGGTGCCCGCGCCGCAGCGGGCACAGCAGGGATGGGTCCGATGCCATTCGAGGATCGCCTTGCCCGTCGCGGCGAGTTCCGCATCCCGGGGTGAAAGCCATGTCATCGTGCGCCGCAGCTCTGCAAAAGCGAGCGGTTCTTCCAGCAGGGGGTGGCGCTGTTCGGACGCGTCGAGAAAGCCGCCCAGCGCATCAAGGTCCGCATCGTCCGGCACCCAGCCGGAGACGTCCACCGCGAAACGCGGAGCGCCCTCTTCCCTGCCCAGCAGGATCGGATCGGCCCCGTGCGCGGAAATGACCGGATGATCCATCGGTATACGGGCAAGCGTGGCCGGGCGTTCCCGCCGGATCAACGGCTTGCCGCGCCAGAACAGGATTGCGGCGGCCCCGGCATGGCGCAGCGCCTGCGCTACTGCTTCCGCATCGTTCCGGATGTCTCCGGCCCGGTCCAGTCCCGATCCGCCGAACGTCACATGTTCCGCATTCTTCATCCTGTCGCCTCACGATTGCACCTGAACTGCACGGTTGCCTGCCTATCGCGCCAAAAGCAATGGCACCGGGCTTGCGTCCTCGCGAGAGGTCCAGCATAACGAAACAATTAAAGGTTGTTTATTTTATTTCCCACTTTCGCTGAACGAGAATACATGCCGCCCGTTTCCACGGACCCCGAACCTGTTTCCGAAATCACGATCCGCGTGCTGGCCACCACGGATCTGCATATGCATCTGCTTGGATCAAATGATCCGGGAAAACCACCGGCACCCACCGGCGGCCTTGCCGGTATCGCATCACTGATCGAAACCGCCCGCGCGGAAGCCGAAGCCTCAGGCGTCCCATGCCTGCTGTTCGACAACGGGGATACGCTGCAAGGCACGCCGCTGGCCGAAACGCTGGCCGAAGCACCCGTCACCCCGGATCATGCATTGGTGCAAAGCTTCAACGCGTTGAAATTCGATGCCTGCGGCTTGGGCAATCACGATCTTGACTTCGGCCTCCCCTATCTTTTCGATGTGGCCCGCCATCTGTCCATGCCGCTAATCGCCAGCAATCTGGAGGTGGACGGACCATCGCCCCTTGTAAACAGGCATATGC
>NZ_LWGH01000294.1:0-5742 GCF_001635395.1 Sulfitobacter sp. HI0129
AGGCGGCGACGAGCCGACCGTTACCGACGCCAATGTCATACTTGGCATCGTCGACCCGGACTATTTCCTTGGTGGCAAGATGCCGCTCGATACCAAGGCGGCGTCAAAGGCAATCGACAAGATTGCGAAAGCTCTGAATATCGGCCTTCAGGAAGCCGCCTGGTCAATATACACCACCGCGAACCACAACATGGTTGCGGCCATCGAAGAGATCACCGTTCGCGAGGGGATAAACCCGCGGGAAAGCTTCTTTGTCTGCGGAGGCGGCGCAACGGCGATCCATATCGCCGAAATGGTCGATATTCTGGGGCTCAAACACTATATGATCCCTCGATACATGGCGGGGCTGTCCGCCTTTGGCGGCCTCATTTCCGATATCTGCCGCGAAGACAATGCCGTGTTCCTTACCTCTGATACCGATTTTGACGCTGAAGGTGTGACTTCGACGCTGACCTCGTTGCTCCAGCGCGGAAGTCAGTTCTTTGACAGTGCGAACGTGGTCGAGGAAAAGCGGAAGTTTGAGTTTTCATTCCGGGGCCGGTACGAATTCCAGTCCTTCGAAATCGAAGTGCCGTTCAGCGCCCCCGAGGGCCGGGTCACCGAAGAGATGTTGCCTGAGCTGGTCGAGGCCTTCCACAAAATGCACGAACGCATCTATTCGATCCGTTCAGACGGTGACCGGGTCGAGTTCGTGGCATGGAAGTCGCGCGCGATCGGCAAAAGATCCGGGCAAGATCTGTTGCGCCGCCAGAGCCTGGCCGAGCACCTTGGAGAGGCCAGCCCCAAGACGCACCGCGATGTCTATCTCGGACCTGATCAAGGCCTGCGACCACTTCCGGTCTACGATCTGAACAATCTCGGTGCAGGGGCACGTCTGTCCGGCCCCGGTCTCATCGAGGGTGAAACATTCACTGCGCTGCTGAAAACCGACCACCACGGGGTGCTTGATCGTCAGGGCAATCTCAACGTGTCCGTCGGAAAAGTCGCAGCAGAAGGATTGGCAAGATGACCAGAGAATACAATGCATCCGCCGATGCCGTGCGCCGGATTGACCCGTTCATGGTTTCGGTGCTCAAGAGCCGGTTCGAAGCAATCGTTCGCGAAATGAGCCTCGTGGTCATGCGGGCCAGCCGGTCCGCCGTGATCAAGAACGCGCGCGATTTCTCTTGCGCAATTCTGACCTACGAACATGAGCTTGTTTCCGTCGAGGATGCGCTGCCGATACATGTCATGTCGATGGAGACGGCAACGCGCCCGCTCACCGAATTCTTCGATGATATCGAAGAGGGCGACATCTTTATCAATAATTGCCCCTATACCGGGGGTACGCATCATGCCGATCTGATCATGGCGATGCCGGTCTTTATTGACGGCACGCCGCGGTTTTGGGCGGTTGCGCTGTCTCACCATGCCGATACGGGTGCGCCTGCGCCGTCAACCTATCTTCCGTTTGCAAAGAACATATTCGAAGAGGGGCTGCATTTCCCCTGCGTGCGCCTGGTTCGAAAAGGAGAGGTTCGCGAAGACATTCTGCGTATCGGCACGATGCGCAACCGGGTCCCGGATCTTTGGCTGGGGGATGTCCGGGCGCAAATGGGCGCATGCCGTACCGGCGCCAAGAGGATTCAGGAACTGTGCGGTCGCTACTCGGAAGAGACGGTTATGGACTTCGTGGCTGACTGGTTCGACTATGGCGCGCGTAGTGCAGCCGCCGCAATCGCCAAACTTCCTGCAGGAAGCTTCTCTTACTCGACTCGCCACGACCCCGTTCCGGGTGTTGCCGATGATGGCATTCCCGTCAACGTAACCATTCACGTCGATTCGGACCGGGGCGAGATCACAGTCGATGCACGCGACAACATGGATTGCGTGGCAGGGGGCCTTAACCTGTCTGAAAATACCGCCACGGGTTCCTGCCGCATCGGCGTTTTCAACAACCTCGACGAATCCGTTCCCCATAACGAAGGGGCCAAATCTAGGGTCAAAGTACTCTTGCGCGAAGGCTGTGTCGTGGGAAAACCGGAATATCCCGTCGGAACCTCGGTTGCCACGACCAATGTCAATGACCGGCTGATGATGGCCGGGAATGCAGTCTTCTCCGAGATGGGCGCGCCTTACGGCCAGGCCGAAAGCGGATCGCATCTACCGGCCGGAATTGGTGTGATCTCGGGGTCCGACCCGTTCAAAGCTGGCAAGACCTATGTGAACCAGGTCTTTGTCGGTTACGCGGCCGGAGGGGCCAACCACGGTCACGATGGCTGGCTGACATATTGTGGTGCCGCCAACGGTGGACTGATCCAGCTCGACAGCGTCGAGGTAGACGAAAGCATGTACCCGATCTTGATTGATGAGCGGGGTGTTCTGCCAGATAGCCAGGGCATCGGGGAATTCGAAGGAGCCCCGGCGACTTACGGGCTGTTCCACCCAATCGGGCATGACATGACCATCGCCTATGCTGCCGATGGCACAACCTTTCCACCGCGCGGCGTCCTTGGCGGGAGCGACGGGAAGGGAAGCGTTACACGGCGCGTCAACCTGGATGGCAGCGAAACTGAGCTGCCTGCCTTCGCCGAAGAGGTTATTCCGGATGGCTCAAAACTCTATTTCACCGCTTGCGGCGGTGCCGGTTACGGTTTGCCTTTCAAGCGTGATCCAGAGCGTGTTGCGGCCTCGGTCAATCGAGGATGGCTTTCGCGCAAACGCGCGATGGTCGAGTACGGTGTCGTCCTGATGGACAGTGACGAACCAGGTATTGTGAAGGTGGGGTCTGATGCCGGAGAGTGCAGAATCCTACGCTAAGGTTGTTTGGTCACCTTTTGGGCCACCTGTATTCGCCGGTGAGAAGGATGTGCGCCCACCCGAGGGGTGAGATATGCGCCAGAAGGTCGGGTGAGCAGTCCAAGCCATCATGGCAGCGGCCATCGACAGCCTGACCGAGATGCTTGGTGTTCCAGTAAATGATGATGGCGGCGAGGAGGTTCAGCCCGGCCATTCGGAAGTGCTGGCCCTGGGCTGTTCGATCACGGATTTCACCCTGGCGGCCGATGCGTAGGGCGTTTTTCAGCGCATGATGCGCTTCGCACTTGTTCAGTCCGATCTGGGCGCGGCGTTGCATGTCGGCATCCAGCAGCCAGTCGATGATGAACAGCGTCCGTTCGACCCGGCCAATTTCGCGCAATGCGACGGCAAGCTCATGTTGTCTGGGATAGGATGCAAATTTCCGCAACAGTTGGCTTGGGGGCATTACGCCCGCCACCATTGTGGCCGCGCTGCGCAGGATGTCGGGCCAGTTCGAGCTGATGACTGGTTCCCTGACCTTTCCGCCGATCAGGCTCGTCAACTCTTTCGGGCAGGAGGCCGGATTGAACAGGTAAAGGCGCTTGGATGGCAGGTCCCGGATGCGAGGGATGAACTGGAAGCCCAGCAGAGCGGTCACGGCGAAGACATGATCAGTGAAGCCACCAGTATCGGCGTACTGTTCACGGATCTTTTGTCCTGCGTTTGTCATTAACAGGCCGTCCAGGATGTAAGGGGCCTCGTTCACCGTGGCAGGGATGGTCTGGGTGGCGAAGGGGCCGAACTGATCGGAGACATGGGTATAGGCTTTCAATCCGGGCTCATGGCCATATTTGGCGTTGATGAGGTTCATCGCCTCGCCCTGCCGCGTGGTCGGGAAGAATTGCCCGTCGCTCGAAGCGGTCTGCCCGGCACCCCAGAACCGGGCCATCGGCAAGGTTGATTGAGCCTCGACGACCATGGCCAGAGCGCGGGCCATCGCGTCGCTTTCGACATGCCACCGCGACAGGCGCGAGAGCTGGAAATAATCGTGGGTGTTCGTGGCGCCAGCCATTTTGCTGAGGCCAAGGTTCAGCCCTTCAGCCAACAGCACATTCAACATGCCGACCCTGTCTTTGCATGGGACGCCCGTGCGCAGATGGGTGAAGGCCTCGGTAAAGCCAATCTCGTCATCCACTTCGAGCAGGAGGTCGGTGATCCTGATCTCCGGCAGGCGGGTGTAAAGATCGAGCACCATGGCATCGGCCTCTTCGGGAACAGCGGCAGTCAAACGGTCTATTTTGAGGGTGCCGTTTTCGATGGAACCACCCGGAATTGCACCAGCCCTGGCAGCACGGGCCAGTCGCTGCAAACCATCGGTCAAGCGAGCTTGCCGATCTGCCAGCCAGATGTCCGGCTCATACGGCATAGCCAGTCTTGGCGTGGCTCGGGCTACTTCGGCTGGGACCAGCGCATCCTTGAGATCCCCATACCTGCGGGAATGTGCGAGCCATATATCGCCTGCCCGGAATGCATCACGCAGATGGCACAGAACCGCCACCTCCCACAGCCGGTGCCCGTCATCGTCGTTCAGGTGCCGATGCCACTTTGAGGCTCGGCGCAAGAAAGTCACGGGGCGATCGGCGGTTGTATCCGCACCCGCGACAATATCCGCAGCAGCCAGCAATGGGTCGGCCACGGGGGCCGCCTGAATATCGAGCGCCCGCAGCATGCGCGGCGCATAGCGCCGAAAGCGGTGATACCCGTGGACAACATGTGCCAGCGGATCGGCCGCCAATGTGTTGGTGAGTTGGGCCGCCGTGGCGACAAGCCCTCTGAGCGAAGTCCAACCGCCGGCGACTTGAACCGCGTCGCCCAGGGAGGCTTGGTCTTCATGGGCCGCCAGCAGGGCTGACCCAAGATTTGAGAACCCCTGCAAGGTGTCCTTCAAAGCGGCCTTGGCATCATTCGCACGGGCATCGCACGCACGTTTTGCCTCGCGCCACGTCTTCCCGACAATACGGTCATGGGTCTCGACCACTGCATCGGCAATAGCACTTCGCCATTCCAAGGCGCAGACTGCTAGGATGGCAAGGCGGCGGTCGCCGGAGATATCCCGCAAATCACCCGCGAAGTATCGCTCACCCTGCCGTCGGAGGCGCGCGATACGGTGGGGCGGCACACCCGACAGGACGGTTCGGTCCACGGCCATGGTCTGCAAGAATTCCAACCGGTCGAGCAGCCGGTTCATGTCGGCTGAGTTCTGGCCCACCTCAAACTGGCGCAGCCAGACAAAGCGGGTGACAGAGCTGTCTGCCATTTCCGTCAGCAAAGCATCAAGCCGGCTGCGCATCTCACCGTCCAGCCGCTCAGCAATCCGGGCGGCGATCCGCCGCTCTGCAGCGACGAGAGCATCCGCGCAAAGGCGCTCGATAACCGTGATCCCTGGTAGAATGGTCTGGGTCGCCCGGCAGTGTTCCACGAAGCGCCGCGCCAAATCCTCGTTTGACCGGGCTGTTTCGGCAGTTCTCTCCAGCCAGACCTTCAGGTCGCGCGATCCTCGGCCAGTGAACATCTTGTAGCCATAGAGATCCCGCAGGGCAGCCAGGTGTTCATGACGCGTCTCCTCACGGCTTGCATATCCCGCCAGATCGTCCGACTTCAGCCCAAGTTGCGCTGCCAGAAAGCGCGTGACCTCCATTGGAATGACCTCGCCCGGGGTCAGCGACCGACCGGGGTAGCGCAATGCGCAAAGCTGCAAAGCGAACCCAAAACGATTGTGGGGGCGGCGGCGAGCGCGGATGATTTCGAGATCGTCGTCGGCAAGGGTGTAGTGGCGCAACATCGCCGTTTCATCGGTTGGAAGATCAAAAAGTGCTGAGCGCTGACGCTCGGTGAGGATAGTACGATGCGCCATGTTTCTTTTGATTTCCCTATATGGTTTGGGTATTTATGATTAAGATACTG
>NZ_LWGH01000295.1:0-15210 GCF_001635395.1 Sulfitobacter sp. HI0129
ACTACCCGCGTGCCCCGGATAAACAATTTAAAAGTCCCGGCCTTCATAGATTTCGAGCGCCCGCGCCCGCCCTTCCGAAAGCTCCACGACGGGATCCGGATAAGGGTCGGACGGCGCCATGCCCCAGCTGCGCGGAATCGCGTCGAAATAGGCCAGCGCGTCCTCATGGGGCTTTGCGCGCCCTTCGGCAATCCAGCGCGAGACATAGGCGCGGTCCGGATCGAACTTTTCAAGCTGTGTTTCGGGGTTGAACACCCGAAAGAAGGGGGAGGCATCGGGCCCCGATCCGGCTGTCCATTGCCAGCCAAGCGCATTGTTCGCCGGATCCCAGTCGATCAGGCAATCTTCGAACCATTTCTGCCCGATGCGCCAGTCCGTCAGCAGATGCTTGGTCAAATAGCTGGCCACGATCATCCGCGCGCGGTTGTGCATCCGCCCCGTCACATACATCTCGCGCATGGCCGCATCCACGAAGCGGATCCCAGTGCGACCCCGCTTCCACGCCGTGACCTCTTCCGCTTCCCCGTCCTGTTTCCAGGGAAAGGCGGTCCATTCCTCGCGCCAGGCATCCGTCAGCAGCCGCGGTGTGTGATGCATCAGGTGATAGGCAAACTCGCGCCAGACCAGTTCCTTCAGGAAAGTCTCCGCCCCGCGCTTGCCTTCCTCCATTGCCCGCTGACCGGCATGCCAGCACTGATGGGGGCTGATTTCACCCAGGCTCAGGTTCTCCGACAATTGCGAGGTGCCGTCTTCGGCGGGCATATCCCGGGTCTGCTTGTAGTCGTCGATGATGTCGCTGATGAAATACCCCAGACGCGCCTGGGCGCTTTTCTCTCCCAACCGGACGAAGGGCCGCAGTATGTCGCTGCCGCGGTTCATGCCCGCATCCATGCGCCAGTCTTCCAGCGCATCGCTGCGCGGCCAGTCTGGGGGCGGGTTCAGCGTCTTCGGGCGCGGGCGCGGTTCCTCCACCGGGCGCTGCTTCACCGCGTTCCAGAAGGGTGTGTAAACCTTGTAGAAACCGCCCTGCTTGGTCTCCACGCTCCAGGGTTCGAACATCAGATGCCCGCCAAAGCTGCGCGCCTCCGCGCCCTTCTCCTTCAGCGTCTCCTTGATCCTCGCATCCCGGGCCACGCTGTCGGGATCGTAAAGCCGGCTCCAGTAGACCGCGCCGGCACCCGTCTCTTCCATCAGTTGAAGAATCGCCTCCAAGGCGCTGTCGTTGCGGCGCAGGATCAGCCGGGAGCCTTCCTGCGTGAGGCTTTCCGACAGGCAGGAAAGGCCGAGGCCAAGCCGCCACAGCGGCGCGACGCCCAGCGATTGCGTCAGATCGTCGAGGATGAAGACCGGAATGACCGGCCGCCCCGTATCGCAGGCGGCGGTCAAGGCGGCATGATCGCTCAGCCGCAGATCGCGCCGGAACCACACAAGTATCGGAGTTTGGTCGGACATTCACCCTCGCCTGTCGATTGAGTGGCAAACTAGCGCAAAGCCACCGCCGTCAACAGGGCAAGCCACGCGTCAGGGCCGCAAGTAGTTTCAGCGCGGTCGAAGGCACAGCGACCCACGCTTAAAGAACACGGTCCAGCGCATTGATCAGGCTGTCTATTTCATCCTTTGTCGTGTAGTGGGTGAAGCTCAGCCGCAGCACCCCCTGCGCCGGGTCCACGCCCATCGCCTGAAGGGCGCGACCGGCGTAAAAGTCGCCCCCGCCCGTCATGATCCCGTGTTCCGCCAGCCGCGCGGCGGCTTCCTCTCCGCCGCTGTTGAGGGCCAGGGCCACCGTCGGCGCACGCCCTTCGGCGCGCGAAGGCCCCAGCAGACGCAGCGAATTCCGTTCGCTTACCGCATCAAGAAGGGGCTGCAACAGTTTGATTTCATGATCCCTCATGAGGTCATGCACCTTCGCGGCTCGGGTCCTGTCGTCCGCGTCCGCTTCCCCACCATGATGGCGATACAGGGCGTCAACGTAATCGGCCATACCGGCACAGGCCGCGACCTGCGCGTGGTCCGGCCCCGCCGGGGTGAACCGTTTGTAAAGCGTGTCTCCGTTGAAGACATGCCCCTGATTGGGCAACCACGCGCCAAGCCCTTCACGGATCGCCATGATCCCCTGATGCGGACCATAGGTCTTGTAAGCGGAAAAGAGGTATACGTCCGCCCCCATGGCGCCCACGTCGGCAAATCCGTGCGGCGCGTAGGAAACACCGTCGACGCAGGCATAGGCGCCTGCGTCATGCGCGATTTTCACGATCTCCGTCACCGGGTTGATCTCTGCCACCACGTTCGAACAATGCGGGAAGCAGACCAGCCGCACCTTGTCGTCCAGCAGGGGCTTCAGATCCTCGGGGTCCAGGTGCCCGCTGTCGGGGTCGATCTTCCACTCCCGCACCTCGAAACCACGGTCCGCCAGCCGCCGCCACGGGCCGGTATTGGCCTCATGATCCTGGTTCGTCACGACGATCGCATCCCCGGGCCGCATCTTCTGCGCAAAGGCCTGCGCCAGCACATAGGTATTCTGGGTGGTGGAAGGCCCGAAGGAAAGCTCATGCGTCTTCACGCCCAGCATGGCCGCCAGCCGCCTGCGCGCCTCGTCCATCTCTTCGCCCGCAAGGCGGCTCGCCTCGTAGGGGGCATAGGGCTGCACCTTGCGCTGCGTGTAGAACCGGGTGAGCCGGTCGATGACCTGACGACAGGTGAAAGACCCGCCCGCGTTCTCGAAAAAGGCCTGCCCCTGCAGGGATGGCTCGGCGAAGGCGGGGAACTGGTCCCTCACGAATGCGCTGTTGAGTTCCATTGATCGCTCCCTCCCCCTCGCGAAAACGGGCGCCCCGCAAGGGACGCCCGCCAAGACCTTCTCATGTCCGGAAGGTCACTTCAACTCGGCACGCTCACTCTGCAAGCCCTTGAAGATGCACCAGCACATGGCCAGCAGGACCACAGTGAACAGCAGGCCCGTGGAAATCACCATGGACTGCAACGCCGCAAGCCCGCCGCCGATCAGCAGCGCAATGGCCACGGCACCTTCGAAGATGCACCAGAAGACCCGCTGCGGCACCGGCGCGTCGACCTTGCCGCCCGCGGTGATCGTATCGATCACGAGGCTGCCGGAGTCCGACGAGGTGACGAAGAACACCACCACCAGCAGGATCCCCACGAAAGAGGTGATCGAGGCAAGCGGCAGTTGATCCAGCATCTTGAATAGCTGCAGTTCCAGTGCCGCGTCCTGCGCCCCGGTATAGCCTTCGGACAGGACCTGATAAATCGCCGTACCGCCGAAGATGGACATCCAGAGCACGCAGACGATGCTGGGGATGAGCAAGACGCAGATCACGAACTCCCGCACGGTACGGCCTCGGCTGACGCGGGCGATGAACATGCCCACGAAGGGTGACCAGCTGATCCACCACGCCCAGTAGAAGGCCGTCCAGCCTTGGGAATAGTTTACGTCGGCGCGACCGAAGGGGTTCGAGAGGGCCGGCAAAAACTGGAAGTAGGCGAGAAGCGAATCCCAGAAAAAGGCGATCAAAAAGGCAGTCGGCCCCACGATCAGGGTGAAGAGCGCCAGAAGTGCGGCCAACCCCATGTTGATCTCACTGAGAACCTTTACCCCGCCATCGAGGCCGCGCAGCACCGAAATCAGCGCCACGGCGGTAATCGCGGTGATCAGCACCACTTCGGTGGTCTGGCCCATGGGCACGCCGAACAGCTCATTGAGGCCGGCATTCGCCTGCGTCGCCCCGAAACCGAGCGAAGTGGCAAGCCCGAACAGGGTGGCGAAAACCGCGATGATATCGATGATATGCCCGGGCCAGCCCCAGACCCGCTCCCCCAGAATGGGATAAAAGGCGGAACGGATCGTCAGCGGCAGCCCCTTGTTATAGGTGAAAAGCGCCAACGCCAGTGCGACGGTCGCGTAGATGGCCCAAGGGTGCAGCGCCCAATGATAGATCGTCGCCGCCATACCGAGCCGGACCGATCCGGGTTCATCCCCCGTCATGGCGCCAAGCGGGGCCCAGTCCGACCGCAGCCCATTCTCGCCCACGGTGGTTTCCCCGAAGGCAGTGGAAAAATGCGTGAGCGGCTCGGAAACGCCGTAGAACATCAGCCCGATGCCCATGCCCGCCGCGAACAGCATCGCGAACCAGCCGAGGTAGGTGTAATCCGGCACCGCCTTGTCACCCCCCAGCCGGACCGAGCCGTAAGGCGTCACGATCAACAGCAGAGCGAACAGCACCACGATGTCCGCCGCCCCGATCAGGAACCAGTCGAAGTTCTTCGTGGTAAAGGAGAACATCGCCGAGAAGGCCGCCGCCGCCTGATCTGGCAGGACGATGGTATAGAAGACAAAGGCCACGACGGCCAATCCACTGATGAGAAAGACGGGGTTGTGAATGTCCACGCCGAACGGACCGATGGTGGTTTCCACGTTGTCCTGACCGATCTCGTAATCGGTCTGGATCACCTCGGAGGTTCCGTCCGGGGCAGGTATGCCCTGTGCGGTCGTATCTGTCATGAGTGTCCCTTTCAATTCCGGGCGCCCGCTTGCCCGATTGATCCCGGACGGGGCGCACTCTGCTCCCCAGCATAGGCCAATTGACACTTGTCTCAACCGATCTGCTGAAAAGAGCACTTCGCGGGGGTCCATCACACCCCGGAAAACCACCCCGCGCCCGCACCGCTGAACGACAAAAAAGGGCGGATGCACCGTGCATCCGCCCTTTCCTTGCGTTTCAGCAGAAGGCCTGACTTCAGCCGTTGACGTCGACGACGACGCGCCCGCGAACCTGACCCTTCAGGATGTCCGCACCCAGCCCCGGCAGGTCCGACAGGGTTGCGGGCTGGACCATGGCCTCCAGCTTGTCCATCGGCAGATCGCGCGCGATACGCTCCCATGCACGCAGACGGTTTTCATAGGGCTGCATGACGCTGTCGATACCCAGCAGGTTCACCCCCCGCAGCAAGAAGGGGATGACGGTCGCGGGCAGTGAAGCACCCCCGGCAAGGCCCACCGCCGCGACGGAGGCCCCGTATTTCATCTGCCCCAGAACACGCGCCAGCATCGCGCCGCCCACGGCATCGACGCATCCGGCCCATGTCTCTCCTTCGAGGGGGCGTTTGGTTGTTTCGGCCAGTTCCTCACGCGGGACGATCCGGCTCGCCCCCAGATCCCGCAGATAGCTTTCGGTCTCGGGGCGTCCGGTCACGCCCGCGACCTCGTATCCGAGCTTTGCCAGTAGCGCCGTCGCGACGGAACCGACCCCGCCGGCTGCCCCGGTGACCAGAACCGGGCCGTCCCCGGTCTTCAACCCGTGATCCTCCAGCGCCATCACCGCCAGCATCGCCGTGAAACCGGCGGTGCCCACCGCCATGGCCTGCCGCGTATCGAGCCCTTCGGGCAGCGGTACGAGCCAATCGGCCTTCACCCGGGCTTTCTGCGCATAGCCACCCCAATGGGCCTCGCCCACACGCCACCCGGTCAACACCACCTTGTCGCCCGGCGCATAGCGCGCGTCATCGCTCTTTTCGACCGTACCGGCGAAATCGATCCCCGGAATGTGGGGATAGTTCCGCACCAGACCGCCGCCGGGCCCGATGCACAATCCGTCCTTGTAGTTGACGGTCGAATATTCGACCGCGACCGTCACTTCACCCTCGGGCAGATCCGCCTCTTCGATCTGGGTTACTGCGGCGCTGGTCTTGCCGTCTTCGTCCTTATCAACAACCAGTGCATCGAACATGTCGCTCTCCTTTCGCAGGGCGTCCCTGCTTCCAAATGGTTCAAATCCCCGCCGGAGGCTCCGGCGGTTCGGAAATTCTCAGGCCCAGAAACCGTCGCGGACGGTCGCATCGCGCGGCCCTTCGGGTGTCTGCACCTGCACCTGCGTGCCCGCATCCCAATGGGTCATCCGCACCATGCCGATGGCCACGTTGGTGCCGAAGTCCGGCGAATGCGCGGCAGAAGTCACCTGACCCACGCGTTCCCCCTTCGACGTGACGGGCCATACCCTGTCGCAGCGCGGCACCGGGTCTCCGGTGATCTCGATGGCCCGGACCTGCTGCACCGGGCCTTCCTTGGCAACCCGAAGCAAGGCATCGCGACCGATACAGCCGATCGCCGCCTGCGTGTCGCAAAACCGGCCAAGGCCGCATTCATGGGGTGTATTGTCGTCGGTCATGTCATTGCCGTAGCTGAGCAATCCGCCCTCGATCCGCTCGATAAGGTTGGGGCAGCCGGCGCGCACCTGCAGATCGCTGCCCGCCTCCATCAGCGCGTTCCACAGCGGCATGCCGATGTCGGACCCCTCCACGTAGATCTCGAAACCGCCCTGTTTGGAATAGCCCGATCGCGCAATGACGAGCGACCGGCCCTGAAAATCGAACCTGCCGAAGCGGAAGAACTTCACCTTGCCGACCGCATCGCCGAAGACCCGTGCCATCAGCGCATCGGCCTGCGGGCCCTGAACGGCCAGCGGGCTGACATCGGGTTCATCCACCAGCACGTCCAGCCGGTAGCCATAGGCCACGCCCTTGACCCAGAGCAACAGATCGCTGTCCGCGATGGAAATCCACCAGCGGTCTTCCTCCAGCTTCACCGCGACCGGATCGTTTAGCATCCCGCCGGTTTCATCGACGATAGGCACGTAGAAGCAGCGGCCCGTCTCCATGCCGCGCAGGTCGCGGGGTGTCAGCATCTGGACAAGCCGCCCCGCATCCGGGCCGCGCAGCTCCACCTGCCGCTCGCAGGCCACGTCCCAGACCTGAACATGGTCCTTCAGGTGCCGGTAATCCGCTTCCACGCTCTCAAAAACAGTGGGCAGCAGCATGCGGTTGTAGACGGTGTAGCCCTTGACCCCGGCGGCCTCGACCCCGTCGGAGAAGGGGGTGCGCCGGACCCGGCGCGAAGGTGAAATGACCGGCATCTTTAGTCCCTCCCGACGAAACCGGACCCGGTCACGGGTTCGGCCCTTTCCAGTCGATCGGGCAGATCTCGGCGGACATGCCGCCGAAATCCCAGACCCGGCCATAGTCCCGCACCCGGCTCTTCAGGCCGCGGGCCGCGATGATATCGGGACCCATCCAGTACTTGGAATTGCTGATCATCACGGGGTGATCGGGCGATTTACCCGCGATCATCTCGATCTCGCCCTGGATCTTGCGACCGATCATGATGCTGCGTTTGGTGCCCTCGCGCACGATCTCGACGGGCGCGCGTTCGGCGCCGATGATCTCGCTCACCAGCATGGTGAAAAGCCCCGTGGTGCCGCCTGCTGCCCCGCTGAAGATCTGCAGCAGCCCGTGGTAGGCCTTCTCCGTGGCCCGTTCATCCACGTATGCCGCGACCCTCCAGTTGCCCTCGCCCATGCGGCCGGGGATATCCACCAGCAGACCGATGTTGAGGCCGGACAGATCCTCGCCCTCGTAGTGGCCTTCGTCCACGGCAATGGCCATCCATGCGTGGCAATGGCCTTCGGTCGGCGGATGCGCCCCGAGGCTCACGACACAGGGGCAGAACACGGTGCAGGAGCAATTGAGGAACAATTCGCCCTTGATGGCCCATTCGGTCGGACTGTTGCGATCACGTTTGGTGCTGGGCATGCGCTGGTCGATACGCGCGCTCGTCTTCAGCCGGTCCGCCTCCGGTTTTTTCTTGGTCGCCATCTGTTATCCTCCTGCGATCAGGGGCCAGCCTGCCACGGCGCCAGCGCCGATGATCAGGGCAACGCCCATGGGTTTGATGATGTAATGTCCGATCTGCGGCAGCTTTTCGAGCACCATGACAAGGGTCGCCAGCCCCATCCATGCAAGGTTCATGACACCGCCGGCAAAGCCCAGCAGCATAAAGCCCCAGCAGCAGCCCACGCAGAAGCTGCCCAGCCCCAGCCCCATGCGCAGCCCGCCCGCGAAACCGGTGCGCCAGTTGCCCAGAAAGTAGAAGGTGGGTGAATGGCACACGCCGTGGCAGGCCTCCTTCGCGTGGGTGAACTGGTAGAGGCCGACCGCCGCCAGCAAGGCCACGGCGCCCCAGCGGGAGGTCGGTATGCCCAGCATGTCGATCGCGCCGAGATCGAGCAAAAGCAGTTGCAGCGCCGCGATCCCGGCGGCAAAGGCGACCCAGATCGCGAAATAGCCCAGAAGCACGCCCAGCCAGCCCGCGCGCGTGCCGGTGGCGCTGACCATCAGGTCCTCGTAAGAGCGCAGCGTCGGTACCATGGTGGGAAGCATCATCGCCGCCATCATCACCGCCCACATCGCGAACAAGGGCCCGAAGCGCGCCATGGGCATATCCATGTCCATCGCCGGGTTCATGCGCCGCATGGCCTGTGCCATCTCGCCGGGCAGGCCCAGAAGGCTTATGTCCATCTGCATGGCCATACCGTAAAGCATGACCCAGGCCATCAGGATGACCGCAAAGAATGCCAGCCAGAGACCGGATCGCAGAACGTGATTCATCGGGGCGGCCTTTCGACTCGGAACTTGCAGATGTAATGTCAGACAATTAGAGTTCGGGCAAACGTTAAATGTCATACATATGAAAGAAGGCTTCGTGAAACAGCTCGACTTGCCGGCCCAGATCGCAGGCGCGATCCGCGATTCCATCGTCGAGGGACGGCTTATCGTGAACGAAAGGCTGCCCTCCGAGGCCGAGCTTGCCGACAAGTTCGACGTCTCCCGCCCGACCGTGCGCGAAGCGCTGAAACGACTGGCCGCCCAGTCGCTGATCCGTACCCAGCGCGGCGCCACCGGCGGCGCATTCGTCGCCAAGCTGAGCTTCGAGGCCGCGCAGGAACAGCAGATCACAACCTCGACGCTGCTCATCTCCATGAACGATGTGCATTTCGAAACCGCCTGCGAGGCGCGCTTCACGCTTGAGCGCGCCTGCGCGCCCCTGGCCGCCGAACGCCGCACGATGGATCAGGTGATGACCATGCGGAAGGAAATCGACCATCAGGCCAGCGCGGGCCTCAGCGATGAGGCATTCTGCGCCTCCGACGTCACCTTTCATAGATCGCTGGTGGATGCGGCGGCCAACCCGATCCTGAGCTACCAGCTCGCCGGGGCGGTCGAGGCCATGCAGCCGCTGATGAACATGATCACCTTCAGCGCACGGGACCGCGCGCGTATCGTGGCCCTGCATACCGATATCACCGATGCGTTGGAGTCCCGAAATGGTGCAGCCGTGACCAGCGCGCTCACCGGGCTGGAAGCGGAAACCCAGACGCTTGCCCGGACGGTCTTTGCCGCCCGCACAAGACCCGTCTCATCCTGAAGTCCCTAAAGGCAAACCAAAATATTGCCGTGGCAAAATTTCACGCACAAGTAGCGCATTCGGGCCACAGGTCAAGAATTTGATACAGCTTAGGGTAATATGGGGCTGTAAATGTTACGCCTCGGGCCGCAATAGTTAACGAAAGCGCCTGCATGAATCGGAATGCCGGGCGTCAATAAGGCAGTATGACGCAGAACAGGCGCGTGAGGAAAATCGTTGCGCATATCTCAATGGGCCAAAATTGGGCAAACCCTACCTGAACGGATGACACAGGCCGTCGTGTTGACGGCTGTCGGGCTGGTGATGCTGATTTTCGGGCACCGGGTGGAGATGCTCGCCTATGAAAATTACATTCAGAAGCTGAGGACGGACGTAACTCTCGAACTGGTGGAGGTGCGCGAACGGATCGAAGAGGAGGTCTTCCAATCGATCCTGGATCTTCGGGAACTTGCGGCGATCATCGGCGAAACGCCGGACCTTGGGGTTGCTGAATTCAACAGGAAAGCAGCTGAATACCTCGCCAAAAATCCGCAGGTGATCAACATCGCCGTCGCGCCGGATCTCGTGATTTCCATGGTCTATCCCCTTGAAGGGAACGAAAGCGCGCTGGGTCTGAATTACCGCGACAACGAAGCGCAGATCGAACAGGTTGAGGAAGCCATGCGCACCGGCAAAGGCGTGCTGACCGGGCCTGTGAATCTCGTTCAGGGCGGCCGGGGGGTGATCCTGCGGCAACCGGTTTTTTTGCCGCCCCTGCCAGAAGCACCCGGCGTTCCGCGCCCCTGGGGCATCCTGTCGATCGTGCTGAATTACGATGATTTCCTCGTAAGTCTGGGTGTTCCCGAACTGCAGGAACGTTTCAACCTGCTGCTTATCGAGCCCGGGAACGACGGCAAGCCCGAACAGATCATGCTGGGCAGCCCTGATGAAATGGGGGCCGACCCCATCCGTCTGAACTTCGATTTTCCCTTCGGGCAATGGGAGCTTTGCGCCACGCCGAAAGACGGCTGGCCGCTGACCCGTCCCCGCTATGAGGAACAATGGCTTCTGCGCTTCGCCTTCATCGCCCTCACGCTGCTGGGCATAAGCTATATCATGCGGCTCGCGGCTAAACGGCGCGCCGCAGAGGTGCGCCTGCGCAACGGGATCGAGGCGCTGGACCATGGTATCGTGATGTTCGGGCCAGACCGGCGGGTGACGCTCTATAATCGCCGCTACCTCGACATGACGGGCAGCGAACAGAAGGTCGAAGTCGGCACCCCATATCAGGAGATCATGCGTGAGAACCTGCTGGGTGGCGTCGTACCCGAGGCCGTGGGCCATGAGGACGAATTCATCACGGACTGGCTGGAACACCGGGTTCTGGAGGGTGGCGCCGATACCGAACAGCATCTGCACGACGGGCGCATCATAAAGACCTCCGATCGGCTGATGGAAGACGGCAGCATCGTTGGCCTGCGGCTCGACGTAACGGAGATGAAGAAGGCGCAGATCGCGGCGGAGGCGGCCAATCAGGCCAAGACCGACTTCATGGGCGTTCTGAGCCACGAATTGCGCACCCCCATGACCGTCATCCTCGGCCACGTCCGGCTGGGCCGCAACTTCGACAGAATGGGCCCCGCCCGCGAATTGCGCAAAGCCATCGACGAAGGCGTCACCGATCCAGCGGAGCTGAGCGAGCGGGTGGATGCGGTTTTTGCGCAGGTTTCGCGCACGATGGAAACCCTAGAGCGATCGGGCGACCATCTGCTGACCCTCATCAACGAGGTGCTCGATTTCGCTAAGATCGATTCAGGCAGCCTTTCGGTTTCGGCAGAGCAGACGGATGTGGAAACCGTGGTGAACCCGGTGGCCGATCAACTGCGCCCGATGCTCGAACAGAAAGGCCTCGCCTTTAATTTGAAGATCGAACCGGGCAGCCTGACGGCCGATATCAAGCGCGTACAGCAGGTGTTGATCAACCTCATCGGCAATGCCTCCAAGTTCACCGATAACGGGTCTGTCACGCTTGCGGCGCGGGTCACGGATGATGACGTGAACTTCGATGTCACCGACACCGGTGTCGGCATCCCGGCCAATGAAATCGACAGGGTGTTCGAACCTTTTCATCAGGTCGATGGCACCGCGACGCGCAAACATGGGGGTACGGGCCTTGGCCTCGCCATTTCACGCGATATCGCGCAGGCGCATGGCGGCAGCCTCAGCGTGGCCAGCGAACCGGGCAAGGGCAGCACCTTCACCCTCAGCCTGCCGCGTCAGGTCTGCGCCGCCGTAAGGCTGACAGGCCGCCCCGAACTGGTGGCGGAATAGACCGCCTCCCCCACGCCGCACCCCCTTGCAATGAATCGGGGTGGGACCTATATTTCCCTTGTCCTTCGGGACTATGGACATAAACGCGCTCGTAATAAGCGGATCGGACCCGGGGGCGGTACCCGGCGGCTCCACCAACATCCTTCATTTGGGGATCATGGGGCCGAAACAGGATCGACGAACGTCTAAAGGTGTTGCTTTGTCCCGGTGAGTTACCACCGTTATCGGTACAAAATGTACAATTGCAAATGACAATCGTGCTCCGGTCGCCGTTGCTGCGTAAGCAGTAACTAGACCGAAATCTAAGTCCTTGCGCCTAGCAGCGTAAGGCGGGGTTCGCAGGCACCTGGCAACAGAAGCCTGCACTTTATCTTCCTGCTTGATTCCCGGTTCTTCGCGCTAACATTGACGCATGGCCGCCTCTTCCCTTTCCTTCCTGTTTCGCAGCCTCATCGGGGCCGGTGCTGTCACCGCCGCCACCATGTGGGCCGTCCGCGCCTTTGCCGATCAGTCCTCCGGCAGCGGCACGCAGCCGATCGCGACGCAGTGGGGTTTCGTGGCCGACAGGGTAATGGGCGGCCTTTCGACCGGCAGCGTGGAGCCTGCGCATATCGACGGGCGGGAGGCCATGCAGCTTCGCGGGAATATCTCGCTCGAAAACGATGGCGGCTTCATCCAGATGGCGACCGATCTGGGACCTGAGGGCGCGCTGCTGGACGCGACCGCCTTCACCGGGATCGAGATCGACGTTTTCGGCAATGACGAAACCTATGAGTTGCGCCTGCGCACCGACGATCTGACGCGGCCTTGGCAATCCTACCGCCATGTATTTACCGCCGAACCGGTCTGGCTGACCCTGCGCATTCCCTTTGCCGATTTCGAACCCTACCGTACCGACGCGCCCTTTGATCCGGCGCGCCTGCGGCGGTTGGGCGTCGTTGCGGTCGGGCGCGCGTTCGAGGCCGAGGTCGCGGTGGCGGGTCTGCGTCTTTACCGCGACCGATAGGGCCGCGCGCGGTCCCGGCCTACCCGTACGCTCGCTGTGCCATACTGCCCCTTTCCTCTGCCACTCAATACGGTATGTTGGGCTTGAGCGAGCGTCCAACCGGAGAGCCCCATGAGCCGCAGCATCGATTACGGCAACCTCATGCATGACGCGATGCGGGGTCTGATCCGCAAAGTGCTGATGGATGTTGCCGAACGCGGCTTGCCGGGCAACCACCATTTCTTCATCACCTTCGATACCGCGCATCCGGATGCCGAACTGGCCGACTGGCTGTCGGACCGCTACCCCGGTGAGATGACCGTGGTGATGCAGCATTGGTACGACAATCTCGAGGTCACGGACGAAGGCTTTTCCGTCACGTTGAATTTCGGCGACGCGCCGGAGCCGCTTTATATCCCCTATGATGCGATCCGCACCTTCGTCGATCCTTCGGTCGAATTCGGCCTGCGCTTCGAACAGCAGGAGAGCAGCGCTGCATCAAAGGCCGAGCCGCAGGAGAAGGAGCCGCGCCCGCTTGTCCACGAGGATGAGCTTGAGGTCGCGGAGGAGGACGATAATCACGATGCGGAAATCGTCTCGCTCGACAGTTATCGCAAGTAACGCCTGCTACTGACGTTCGAGGAAAGTCTCGATGCTGCGCGAAACCTCGCCGTTGCGCACGGTCTGGAACCGCAGGTCCAGCCCACCTTCCGTCAAGGTGCGGTCGAACTGTTGCAGGTCATATCCGCCGCTGTCCTCCACGGTCATCGAATAGACGGTCAGCGTATCGCCCATGAGGCGGGCCCAGACAAAGGGTTCGCCCTTCATCGGATCAAGTTGCACGGCATTACCGAAGACGTCCCGGCCCATGGCGGCGGCATATATCCCGGGCCTTTCCGTGGGGCGAAACTCGATCTGATAGGTTGCCGTGTTGCTGCCCCCTTCCCGCTGGGTCACCGCATGCCATTCGACCGCGAAGCCGCCGTCGGAGGTTTCAAAGATCTCCACGCTCATGTCGCGCGGTACCGGGGCCCCTTCGGCGTTGGGAATATCAGCGGACCCGCTATAGCTTCCAGCAAAGCGCGACACGTCCGCGACGGCGGCAGTTGCGAACACCGGAAGCGCCGCAAGCCATATCAGGCAGAACGCCATGACCCGCTTTTGAATCGCCTTTTCCCGCATGATGTCTCCTCCTCCGGCTTGGGCGCATCGCCCCTGCGCCCCGATAGTCATTCTGTGGGGCGAGCTTTGCAAGCGCGGTGCCGCCCGCGCATTCTGTTGCAACGCAAGCGCCCCGAAGATACACCGCAGTCAACCTTGACGATGGAGCATTCCCATGGCCGACACCCGTATCGAAACCGACAGCTTTGGACCCCTCGAGGTCCCGGCGGACAAATACTGGGGGGCGCAGACGCAGCGCTCGATCATGAACTTCCCCATCGGCTGGGAAAAGCAGCCCATCGCCATCGTCCGCGCCCTGGGCGTGATCAAGAAAGCCTGTGCGCAGGCCAATATCGCCCAAGGCACGCTGGACGATAAACTGGGCGATGCCATCGTTAAGGCCGCCGGCGAAGTGATCGACGGCAAGTTCGACGACAATTTCCCGCTGGTGGTCTGGCAGACCGGGTCGGGGACGCAGTCCAACATGAACGCGAACGAAGTCATCGCGAACCGCGCGATCGAGATCTTGGGGGGCGAGATCGGCAGCAAGGACCCCGTCCACCCCAATGACCACGTGAACATGGGGCAATCGTCCAACGATACCTTCCCCACGGCCATGCATATCGCTACCGCGCGCACCGCGCATGACGTGCTGATCCCCGGCCTTCAGAAACTGCACGACGGGCTTCAGGCCAAGATCGACCAGTTCGAGGGCATCATCAAGATCGGCCGCACCCATACGCAGGACGCGACGCCGCTGACGCTCAGCCAGGAGTTTTCGGGCTACCGCCATCAGGTCGCCATGGGCATCCAGCGGGTGCGGGACGCCCTGGGCCGCATCTACGAACTGGCGCAGGGCGGGACGGCCGTGGGAACGGGGCTCAACACCCGCGAAGGCTGGGCAGAGACGGTGGCCCACAATATGGCCGAGATCACCGGCCTGCCCTTCGTCACCGCTCCCAACAAGTTCGAGGCACTGGCCGCGCATGACGCCATGGTGGAGATGTCAGGCGCGCTCAAGGTGGTGGCCGTTTCGCTGTTCAAGATCGCCAACGACATCCGCCTTCTGGGCTCCGGCCCCCGCTGTGGTCTGGGTGAGCTCATCCTGCCGGAGAACGAGCCGGGCAGTTCGATCATGCCGGGCAAGGTGAACCCCACCCAGTGCGAGGCGCTGACGCAGGTCTGCGCCCATGTGCTGGGCAATGACGCCGCCGTAGGCTTCGCCGGATCGCAGGGTCATTTCGAACTGAACGTCTACAAGCCCATGATGGCCTACAACGTGCTGCAATCCATGCAGCTTCTGGGCGATGCCAGCGTGGCCTTCACCGACAACCTGATCGACGGATTGCAGGCCGATGCCGACCGGATCGAAAAACTGATGCGTGAATCGTTGATGCTGGTGACGGCGCTCGCGCCCGAAATCGGATACGACAACGCCACCAAGGTCGCGAAGACGGCGCACAGGAACGGCGCCACCCTGAAG